>JAHFEI010000005.1:9594-21579 GCA_023248615.1 Nitrospinales bacterium
GCGAAGGGAGTGGCCGTGGTGGAGTTTTCTCCGGATTCGGACGGGATTTTTAGGCGCACCACTCCAATAAGGGAATATAAGGAAAATTTTTTTCCGGTGATGGGCTTTGCGCCTCTGGTAGAAAGCCAGCCAGTCAGAATTGGCGGCTCGTCGGTGAGGATAGGCGGACAGGAGTTGCCGCTCGACCGGAATGGGCAATACCTTATAAATGCCTACGGCAAGTTTAACCCTTATTCCATCAGCGGCATATTTGCATCCTTGCAGAAGATACGGAACGGCGACTTGGAGAACCTTATGGTAGACCCGGCGGAGTTTAAGGACAAGATTGTTTTTGTCGGCGGTAGCGCGGTAGGCACCGCAGACCTCAAGCCGACACCAATAGCGACCCAAACGCCTGGTGTTTACCTCCACGCATCCATGGCCAGTAACATGCTGATGGGCGATTTCATGGCTCCCGTGAACCGTTCCCGCACGGTTGCTCTGGTGTTGCTACTTACCCTGCTTTGCGTTTCCGGCCTTTTCTACCTGCAACGGTTCTGGCTGAAGATACTGGTGCCTGTCAGCGCGGTTGGGGGCTGGGTCGGGTTTTACCTTTACGCGTTTTCCGCCAACACGCTGTACGAGGGGATGCCTCCTATAGCGGCGACCATACTTTCTTCCGTAGCCTCGCTCGGATATATCGCGCTCACCGAAGGGCGGGAGAAGCTGAAGGTCAAAAGGATGTTCTCTCAATACGTATCGCCCGAGGTGCTGAACATAATGATGGACAGCTATAGCGATTTCCTGGCGGCGGGAGCCGGGACCAAGGTGGACATAACGGTACTCTTCTCCGACATAAGGAGCTTCACAACGTTCTCGGACAAAACCTCGCCTGAGAAGGTTGTGGAGATGCTTAATTGTCACTTCTCGCATATGACGGAGGCTATATTCAAAAACAAGGGGACGATAGACAAATACATCGGCGATGCGATAATGGCCTTTTGGGGTGCGCCGGTACGTCTGGACGACCATCCCGAAAAAGCGGTGCGGGCGGCGATGGAAATGACGCTGGGGGTCAAAGACGTAAACGCGAAATTGAAGGAACTGGGCATAGATTTTGACCTTCATATAGGTATAGGCATAAACAGCGGGGAAGCGATATTGGGCAACATCGGCTCCGAGAGGAAGCTCAACTACACCGTCATAGGGGACACAGTAAACCTTGCCTCGCGCCTGGAGGCGATGAACAAGAACTACGATGCGCCTATAATCATTTCGGAGTTCACTTACAACAAGCTGGGTGGCGATATACCCTGCCGTGTCCTCGACACCGTGAAGGTGCGCGGCAAGGAAACCCCCGTAAAAATTTACGAGCCGATGGTTTTCGATAGCGAGGAATCATTGCACAGGGCGCGGGAAATATGCGACCTTACAAACAGCGCGTTTGGCCTGTACGAAATAGAGGATTACAAATCTTCTAGGGAAATGTACAATAAACTCCCGGACTCGAAACTGAAGGAATTGTTCATAGGGCGGTGCGATGTGGCTATAAGGGAGGGCAAGTGAAGTGAAAAAGACATTGATGCTCCTAGTCGTGTTGCTGGTTTTCCCCCACGCGCTTTTTGCCGCTGAATCCGTATTCGTCCAAAGCGTTAAAGCCAAAATCATGGGCGAACCCAACTTCAAGTCAAAAGAGCTTGGTGTCGCGCAAAAAGGGGATAAGCTTGCGGTAACTGAAAAAGGGGACGGCTGGGTGAAGGTTACAGCCGGATCCGTGTCCGGGTGGGTGAATAAACTTACAGTGGGCGACGCGCCACCCATGGACAAAGTCAGCATCATTACGGCGGACTCTGCCAACTTGGAGGGAAAATCACGGAAAAGGGCTTCTGCCATGACTTCCGCCGCCGCGGCGCGAGGTCTTTCGGACACGGAGCGCAAACGCCTCACGGACGAAGGAAAGGCAAATTACCGCGACTTGGTTGAAATGGAGAAAATTGCCGCCACAATAGGCGACAGGGAAATAGGCTCCTTCGCGGACGAGGGCGGCGTACAATGACAAAGGCCGCGTTAGCCGCCGCCATATTACTCCTTTTGCCTTCGCTGGCGTTCGGCGGGGACTTGCGCGCACGCGCTCATGCCGAGTTGCAGGTTGTTACCACGGACGATGTAAAGTCGGAGGTGGCTTTTGGCAGGGAAGTGGCCGCAATGATACTTGGGAAATATCCGTTGTACCGCGATGAGAGTTTGACGCGGTATGTCAACCTGGTTGCCCGGATGCTAGCTAGGAATTCAAACAGGCCGGAACTGAATTTCACGGTTGGCGTATTGGATACCGACATGATAAACGGCTTCTCCGCTCCCGGAGGCTATATTTTCGTAACCAAGGGAGCCATTGATGCGATGGACGACGAGGCGGAGCTGGCCGGAGTGATAGCGCACGAGATGATGCACGTTTCGCAACGGCATATCGTGAAGGAGTTGAACATACACGGTTCTGACCTCTCCCCCGCCGCGGGGTTCTCCCACATGATAGGCGGCGCGGGCGATGTGGTGAAGGTGGCATTCGTGAAAGCGATGGACGAGGCGGTTAACATACTGTTCGAGCGCGGCTACAAAAAGCAGGACGAGATAGAGGCGGATACGCTGGGTACGGAGCTTATTGCCACGGCGGGCTATGACCCTGAGGCGCTGGTGCGGTATTTTGAAAAAATAAAGGGTGGGCAGGAAAAGGAAACGGTGACGTTGAAAAAACTGCATCCGTCGTTTGATGAGCGGATAGGGTGGATAAAGCAGGCGGTGGAAAAAAACGGACTGGGCGGCGAAGGACACAAAAAAGGCGTGGAGAGGTTCAATGGGGTTATCAGGAAAAAAGGTTAATACGATACTGCTGGCAATCTGCTTTGCCTGCCTGGCATCCGCCGGGACAAGCCGCGCCGACGAGTACCACTACAACACTACGGCAATAGGGGAGCGTCCCACTGGCATGGCTGGAGCCTATACCGCCATTTCTGATGATGCCTCCGGCCTTTACTACAACCCGGCTGGTATCGTTTATTCCCCTGGTAGCAACCTTTCCGCCAGCGTGAACTCCTACTCGACACTCACCAAAAAATACCAAAACGCAATAGGCGGTTACGATTACGTAAGGAAATCGGAAAACCTGCAACCGAACTTCTTCGGCGTTATACAGCACACGCCGTTCGGGACGGTCGGATTCTCCTACGCGATACCGGACACAATGATGGAAGGGCAGGATCAAACCCTCATTAACCCGAACTCCTCCATCTCCAGCTACACTATTAACTTCAACAAGGAATACAACGTATACAACCTCGGCCCGTCCATAGGGGTGGAACTGACGAACGACCTGAAAATAGGCGCAACGCTGTACTTCCATTACCGAAGGCAGAAAACGACTAACAACATCATGCAAACGCTTGCATCGTCCGGGCAGGTCGTCTTGACCAATAGTTTATACAAGCTGGAAGAGACAGGGTTCCGGCCAATTCTTGGTGTTCTCTGGTCGCCGGAAAGCGCCAAGTACTCCGTCGGGTTCACCCTCTCGCAAACCATGGTTTACGATTCCGCCCAGTACAGCCAAAGCGCCACAAACTTCAATTTCACCACCCAAAGCTTCGTGTCACTTACCTCACCGTCGGTTACGCGGACAGCCGTTTTGCCGCAATACCCGGTTGTCGCAAAATTGGGGGTTGCATATTTCCCCTCAAATGCATTGCTGGTCTCCGCCGACATCACGTACAACTCGGCGGTTTCGGCAGATACTGCGGTTTACACCTGGGATAGGACGGCGGTAACCAACTTCGCCATCGGGGCGGAATATTACCTCAGGCCTACGCTCGCGTTGCGCGCCGGGGTGAACTCCGACATTTCCAACGCGCCCAACCTGTCGCAAGCCAACGAGAAAGTAGACCTATACGGGTTAAGCTTCAGCGGTACGTGGTTCTCGAAGAGCACATCGCTGACTCTGGGCATGACCGATAGTTTTGGGACCGGAACCGCAAGTATTGTCGGTTCGTCCACCCAGCCCCTGTCGGTGCAGGCTATGACAGTATTTATGGGAACCTCCTATAGCTACTGACGCCGGTTTGGCTTTGGGGTGGCACACCTTCCCATTCCTTGCCCGTGCGGATAAACTATCTCCATCCGGCGGTTACAGGAATTCCATAAAATGATAGAATCCATGCGATGGGTAAATTATTTGCAGGGGTAGTTTTTACGCTTCTTTTGGCGGGGGCATCGGTAATGTTTTTGTACAACAACCTGAACGCCCCGGCCAGCCCAAACCGTACGCTCGTGATCGTGGAAATAAAAAGCGGGATGGGTACCGCGCAGATAGCGGCAATGCTGGTGGACAAAAAGGTGATACGCTCCAAAATGGCCTTCGTGGCGCTGGCAAAACTTGGTGGCATGGGAGCCAGGTTAAAGGCTGGCGAATATGAGATAGATTCCTCCAACACCGCCTCCACAATACTTGCCCGCCTGGTAGAGGGCAAATCGGTACTTCACCAAGTAACGGTGCCGGAAGGGTTTTCCGTTGTGCAGGTTGCCCAGTTGATGGCTTCGAAAGGTTTTAGCAACCAGCAATCGATAATCAAGGCGGCGGAGGATAAGGCACTCCTCTCCACGTTTGGCATACAAGCCGGGAGCGCGGAAGGCTACCTGTTGCCGGAAACCTACAGGTTCCGCAAGGATGTGACCGCAGAGGAGATAGTGCGGACGATGCTGGGCCTGTTCACGTCCAAGGTGAGGCCGTTTGTGGACAAGTACCAGGCGGGGTCGGCAATCGGTTTTCACGGGATTTTGACCCTCGCATCGATAATAGAAAAAGAGGCGGCAGGGCCGGACGAGTTTACCACCATCTCCGCCGTGTTCCACAACAGGCTGAAGATAAACATGCCGTTGCAGGCGGATCCTACGGTCATCTACGCCATCCCGAAGTTCGACGGGGATATCAGGAAAAAAGACCTGGGCATAGACTCGCCCTATAACACCTATCGCTATCGTGGCCTTCCGCCTGGGCCTATAGCCAACCCCGGATTGCGCGCAATAGAGGCGGCCTATGCACCCAAAGATGTGGGCTACCTTTATTTCGTGGCGATGGGGAGCGAAAAGAAACACTACTTCTCCTCCACCCTTCAGGAACACAACAAGGCCGTGCGGAGATACCAGCTTGGCATAGTTTCCCGCGCACACAGCGCCAACGACCTCGCAGGCTGAACGGTATGCACTTGTGGCGGCATGCCTTTGAACGGTACCTGCGGGAAACGCTGGGGGAGAGCCTGCAACTGGTGTGGACCAACAACCGGCGGCTGATGATTTCCTTCAACCAGAAAAAACGCCCACCGGTGTTACGCTTGCATGAATCGTTCGCTACGGCGGAACAGGGGCTGAAAGACGACCTGGTGCGGTTTTTGCGCCATGGCAAACGGATACCGGACTCGGTGCGGGAATTCGTCAACCGGATACCGCTCATCAGTCGGGAGGATGGTGGAACGCTACGCACGCAGGGCAAAAACTACGACTTGAGAAAAATATACGGCAAACTGAACAAGGTATATTTCGGCAACAGGCTGGAAGGCAAAATCACTTGGGGGAGGAGGGCGTTCGCTGGCCAAAAACGCTCTATAACATTCGGCTCATATTTTAGCATCCGGCGGCTTATCCGTATCCACCCGGTGCTGGATACGGAACTTGTCCCGTCGTTTTACCTCGAAAGCGTCGTGCATCACGAAATGGTGCACGAATACCTAGACGCTGTGGAAGGCTACGGCAGGAAACGTGGAGAGGTACACTCGCCCCATTTCAAGGAGCTGGAACGCAGGTTCCAATATTTCGAGCTGGCGGCGGCCTGGGAAAAGAGGCACCTAGCCAAACTTTTGCGGTATAGCCCTCAACTTAAGAAATAGCACACAGCCGAGAATGGGGTTTTCGGCAAGTCCCCACCCGGGTATCTACGTTTCATGTTTCTACGGCCTCAGCGACCATCCCTGCGCCAAAGCTTCCCCTCTAATAGAACTTTGCTAAATAAACTGGCCTACCTGTGTTGTTAATGTGTTTATAAACAGGAGCTTGATACTTCCTGTTGACACATGCGTACCGGTTGGTATGTAATAGGGCGGTGAAGCATAAGGACAGTACCGCAAAACAAAAAATCTTGAAGTCGGCATTTGAGGAGATGCATCTGCACGGGTTTCAGGCGGCATCCATTGCCAACATCCTTGTAGAAACGGGACTTACGAAGGGTGCTCTTTACCACCACTTTCCGACCAAGCAGGCTTTGGGTCTGGCGGTTCTGGAAGAAATCATACGGCCAAGGTTTGAGGCCGGACTTTTTCAGAAGTTGCGGCAGGAGGGAGAGCCGGTAGCCGTCCTCATAAATGCCCTGAAAGGCTGGGCGCACGATGCCGACCCGGAATTCATTTACCGGGGTTGTCCTTTGGGCAACCTTATTGTTGAGATGAGTCCCATCGACCGGGCGTTTAGGGAAAAATTATCGGCCCTTCTTTCGGGATTTGAGGAAGCGGTGGAGCAAGCGCTCATCCGCGCCCGTGGCGCAAAAGCTGTACGTAGTTCCGTGGATTGCCGTGCCGTAGCGTCATTCATCGTTTCCGCTTGGCAGGGAGCCGCCGGAATTTCCAAGGCGGTGCGCTCCAGGCAACCGATGTTAAGCTGTATCGACCAGATTGAAACCTACCTTTTATCCCTTAGGCCAGCCGTCGGGGAAAACCTGTTACCGACGGTGTTAGAGATTAAGGCTGTTGTCGTTTCCCCGGTGATAGTGGAGAGCAACACATCCGACATTCCTCCAGCGCCTCGGTACGCGCCGGTGCGTATGGACGAGGACTGATGCCGGACTTTGCTACTGGCGCAATATAATCGGTAACGGGCCTACGCAAGTATCCATAAGTTTTGGTAGCGACAGACTTTAGTCGGTCTTGTGGCCGTTAGGGCGCAACCATGTGTACAAGCTTGCGCTGCCATGACGCATTGGTGCATGTGATACTCCGCAAAGGAAATGCCGGAGACTCCGCTTTGGCGCAGAAAACAGGGAAATTGGGCAACGGGTAGGCCATAAGAGGAGGATGGAAGGGAGGCGCCGCTACTTTTGCGGCTTTAAGGCTTCGGAAGGTTCGGTAGTTTCGGCGGTTTCTTTTCCCGCTTTCTTGCCGTGGAGCAATCCCCAAACCCATTCAGCCGGGCCGGACACGGCATAGCCTATAGCCACAATAGGTATCATCAGTTCCGGCATAACTGCAAGGATGTAGATGGAAAGCACCATAAACACCAGAATCCCGAATGGGCGCCTACGGGCGAAATCGAACTTTTTAAAGCTGATGTAATTTATGTTGGAAACCATCAAAAACGCCAGCACGTAAACGGTGCCTACCAGCACGAACGGGTTGAGCTTTTCCAGCAGGAGCAGGTCTTTTGTCATTATTACCATGGAGGCTACCACCATAGCCGCCGCCGGGATGGGAAGCCCCATGAAGCGCTCCGTGGCTTTGCCTGTTTGTGCCAGCGTGTTGAACCGCGCCAGCCGTAGCGCACCGCAGATTACGTAAAGGAACGCCGCCATCCAGCCTACGCGACCAAACGGCTGGAGCGCCCATGAATAGACTAAAAAACCGGGCGCAATGCCGAACGACATGAGGTCGGACAGCGAATCGTACTCCATCCCGAAGTGCGAGGTGGTGTTGGTAAGCCGCGCCACTTTGCCATCCAGGAAATCGAAAAGGCCAGCCAGTATTATAGCGACTGCGGCGTTGTAGTAGTTGCCGTTGAACGACGATATTAGTGCGTAAAAACCGGAGAAGAAGCTAAGTGTAGTGATGAACGACGGGAGGATAAATATACCCTTCCGCAGTTTCAACCTTATCGGCGAAGTCTCTCTCACAGCTGGCTGGTTATCTAGCATGCCGGAATTGTACCACAAAAAGGGCAAAAATCCGTTTCCCCCGTCGTTGACAGCTTCGCTCCATTATTGTAGATTTGTAGACACAAATGGAGGCGATGAAATGGAAACGACGACTGTAAGGGTTAAAAAGAAAACGCAGGAACGGCTGAAAAAACTTGCGGCGGCCAACCGGATAAGTGTGACTGAGCTAGTCGAAAAACTGGTGACAAGGCACGGGAAGAGTTTTTGGGACGGTTTTGACGGGGAAGCGGGTAAAGCCCTTGATAAGCGTGAAAAAAAGGCCAGAAAGGGGTTTGAAGGGACTCTGAAGGATGGGCTCTAAAATTCCCCGCCGTAACCAGATTTGGCTGGTGGAGTTCTCCCCCTCCATTGGGCGGGAACTGAAAGACCCGCATCCCGCTTTGGTGGTATCCGCCGATGAACTGAATAAAAGCCCGTGGGGCCTTATCGTCGTATGCCCGCTCACATCTTCAAGGAAGGAAAGGGTTTTCCGGCTTCATGTGCTGGCGCTGCCCCCGGAAGTAAAACATGAATCTGTCATCCGGGTAGACCAAGTTAAGTCTGTTTCGGTGGAGCGGTTCATAGAGCCGCTGGGAGAGGTAAAGCCAGCAACGATGCAAAAAGTGGAATTCGTCCTAAAAAAAGTTTTAGGATTGGAATGACCGGGGGACATTGCAATACCCGACACCCGTTCCGTTTGGTCAGGTGGGTATATTGTTCAGGTCGAACTCTTTCCAGATAGAGGGAAAATCTTTTTTCAGTTTTTCACGGCCTGCGTCATTGACGTACAAATAACCATAGCTCCAACCTCCAACTTCAAAGATGGTTGGAAATTTCTTCAGGTGCAAATCAACGATTCCGTCCATTAATTCGAAAACGACCCAAGAATACAGATTTGAGTAGTAATCCAACTGCTACTCAAAACTGGCGCCCTTTTCAACTGTCTCTGCTTCAGCCATGGGGGCATTCTAACGGCAGTTATCCGTTCTACGCAATGTTTATATGATAACGTACGATATTTTTTGGACACTGAAGGTCGGCAAGCCCAACTATGGGTTGCCGACCTTGTTGTTCCGGGTCGCGCCCTGTTACCCCTTCAGGTGGGCGAGGATGGTGGAGCCGCCAGCGACTTTGTCTTTCAGCTTCACATTAAGCGTTGCTGTGGAGGGCATGGTGATATCCATGCGGGAGCCGAAGCGGATGAGGCCGTAGCGTTCGCCTTTTACCGCGATATCCCCTTCTTTGGCGTTGCATACGATGCGCCGGGCGATGAGGCCCACTATCTGTTTGACCACGATTTTGCCGTATACGGAGTCTATGACCACCACCGACTGCGCGTTCTCTTCCGATGCCATATGGTTGAAGGCGGCCAGGAACTTGCCGTCCCGTATTTCTTTCTTTATGACTTTGCCGGAGACCGGGTACCGGTTGATATGCACGTTGAACACCGAGAGGAATATAGACATGCGGATGCGTTTTTCCCCGGTTTCCGGGTCTAGCCAATCGTAGTCTATTTTATGCACTAGCCCGTCTGCGGGGCTGATAAGGGCCGTAGGCTCCTCCGTTATTTCCCGCATCGGGTCGCGGAAAAAGAACAGCACGAACAGGGCCAGCAGGCCGACTACTCCCCCCGATATCGGGAAGCCGAAGTTAAAAAGGCCTGCCGTAGTGATGAGTAGCGGAATAAAAAACTGCCAAGCGTCCCATGCTACACTCATCAGTCTTGTATCTTCTTGCCGACCCAGGGCATCATGGCGCGCAGTTTTTCGCCTACGGCCTCAATCGGGTGCGCCGCGTCTTTTTTCACCAGGGCTGTGAAGACCGGCTTGTTGATGCGGTTTTCCAGGATGAACTCGCGGGCGAACTCTCCGCGCTGTATCTCGGAAAGGATTTTTTTCATTTCCTTGCGGGTGTCGTCGGTTATCACGCGCGGGCCGCGGGTTACATCGCCGTAGCGTGCGGTGTCGGATATGGAATAGCGCATGTTGCTTATACCGCCTTCGAATATCAGGTCTACTATCAATTTTACCTCGTGCAGGCATTCGAAGTAGGCTATCTCCGGCTCGTACCCGGCTTCCACAAGCGTATCGAACCCGGCGCGGATAAGCTCCGTCAGGCCGCCGCACAGTACCACCTGTTCGCCGAAAAGGTCGGTTTCCGTTTCTTCACGGAAGGATGTTTCGATAACGCCCGCCCGTGCTCCGCCCACTCCGCGCGCATATGCCAGGCCTATCTGTTTCGCCTTGCCGGTAGCGTCCTGATGCACCGCCAAAAGGCACGGCACGCCGCCGCCAGCCTGGTACTGCCTGCGGACGAGGTGTCCCGGCCCCTTTGGGGCGACCATGAACACGTCTATGTCTGCCGGCGGCACTATCTGGTTGAAGTGGATGTTGAACCCGTGGGCGAATGCCAGCGCATCGCCTTTTTGCAGGTTCGGTTTTATCTCTTCGTTGTATACCTGCGCCTGTATATGGTCCGGCACCAGCATCATTATCACCTGTGCGCGTTTTGCCGCTTCGGCCACGGTGTAGACCTCGAAGCCTTCCGTTTTCGCCTTGTGGCCGAACCTGCTGTCGGTGCGTAGGCCGATGATGACCTTCAGTCCGCTGTCCTTCAGGTTTTGCGCGTGCGCGTGTCCCTGCGAGCCGTAGCCTACGATGGCGATGGTCTTGCCCTCAAGGAATTTCGGGTCTGTATCTTTTTCGTAATAGATATTAACTGCCATTTTCTCTTACTCCTCATCAATCGGGCGGCTTGTCCGCCATTTAGTCACTTTGTTTTTGTGGATAGTATCTTGGAGCCGCGGGTAATGGCCACTTTGCCGGTACGCGCCACTTCCTGTATTCCCATTGGCCGCACCATTTCCAAAAAAGCCCGTATCTTGTTGTCAGAGCCTGTCACTTCCACCGTGTAGGATTTGGCGCACACGTCTACCACTTTGCCTCGGAAGATGTCGGCCATACGCAATATCTCGGCGCGGTTTTTCTCTTCCGCGTTCAGCTTTACCAGCACCAGTTCCCGCTCCACATAGTCGTCCGACGTCACGTCCATTACTTTTATGACGTCTATCAGCTTGTTGAGCTGTTTGTTTATCTGCTCTATTATGCGGTCTTCGCCCTTGGTGACGATCGTCATGCGCGATACCTGCGGGTCTTGCGTTTCGGCCACGGTAAGCGATTCTATGTTGTATCCCCGCCCGGAGAAAAGCCCCGCCACGCGAGTAAGCACGCCGAACCTGTTTTCCACCAGCACCGATATTGTATGTCTCATCTTGGCCTTTTCCGCTACGCCAGCAGTATGTCTTTTACGGTGCCGCCCGCCGGAACCATCGGGAACACCTTTTCGTCCCGCGCTATCACGAAGTCCATTATAACCGGTCGGGGCGTCTTAAACGCCTCTTCCAGCGCCGGGCGGACATCGGAACCTTTTGTCACCCGCATCCCGACTGCGCCGTACGCCCCGGCCAGCTTCACGAAATCCGGGCTGGACTGGAACTCGCTGTTGGAATACCGTTTTCCGTAAAACAGTTCCTGCCACTGGTGAACCATGCCCAGCACGCCGTTGTTCAGTATTATGTTTTTCACGTTCAGCTTGTACTGCACTGCGGTGGCAAGCTCTTGTATGTTCATCTGTATGCTTCCGTCTCCCGCGATGTTGGCTACCAGCCTATCGGGGTACGCCGCCTGTGCGCCCAGCGCCGCCGGGAACCCGTAGCCCATCGTACCCAGCCCACCAGAGGTGAGGAACGTGCGGGCTTTGGAGAAGGAAAGGAATTGCGCCGCCCACATCTGGGCCTGCCCCACCTCGGTGGTGAAAATGGGGTCGAGCAATTTGGCGGCTTCGCATGCCTGCTCAACCACATACTGCGGTTTTACGATATCGGCTTCTCCCTTGTCGTAACGCAACTGGTAAATCGATTTCCATTCGCCGATTTCCTTAAGCCACAAATGGTGGTTCTCATCCCAGTTAGTTTCATCGCTGGTAGCGAGGGAGTTCAGCTTTTTCATCACGTCCAAAAGGTCGCCCACCACCGGTATATGCGCCGTCACGTTTTTGCCTATCGAGGTGGG
>JAHFEI010000130.1 GCA_023248615.1 Nitrospinales bacterium
TTTCTCGATACATGTCCCATTTTCCACGCTCCTTTCGGTTACATGGAATATGAGGCAACGAAGCATTTCCCGTAAAATCAGCCCAATCCTTCGGTTACATTTAATATGAGGCAATTCGCCGAACGGAAAAGCCTACGCCAACATTATTTAGTTTTTTAGGAATGTTGTAATATAATACGCCTTTGCAGTTTGCGACTAGATAGGAAAGAGGAAGAGGGCAATGGCGGAAAAAGAAAGTTTGATATCGTTTCCCGAATACTTCAAGAACGGCTACGTTCTTGTTGTAGACGATGCTACCAATATGCGTAGGACTATCAAGGGAGTCCTGCGCCACCTTGGCATTGCCAATGTCCAAGAAGCGGATGACGGCGACACGGCCCTGCACATGCTGAAAATGCTGAAGGGGGAGTGTCTTTTCATATTCCTGGATTGGCAGATGCCCCGCATGCACGGTATCCAGGTTGCGAAGGAACTGAAAACCAACCCGCAGTTTAAAAATATCCCCATCCTGATGGTCACAGCCGAAGGCAATTACTCCCAAGTTACCTACGCGGGCGAATTCGGCGTGGAGGGGTATATCATGAAACCGTTTGGCGCCACCATGCTTGAAGATAAGATGACTACCGTACTGCTGGAAAAGCTGAGGCCACCTCACTATTTGAAACTTCTCAGGGCCGGCGAAAAGGTCATGGAAGGCGGGGAAGTGGAAAAGGCCATTGCCTTTTTCAATGAGGCGTTAAAACATGAAGAGAGCGCCAAAGTATACGTAAGCATGGCGGCGGCCTACGACAAAATGGGAATGGTGGATGAGGCCGCGAAGTCGTACAAGTGCGCCGTCGAGCGTAACCCCCAGTACCTTGTGGCGCATACCGCCGCCCACGCATTTTTCATGAGGCAGGGCAACGAGGTCGAGGCCTTGCGCCACCTCAAGTTTGCCACCGAAATAAGCCCCATGAATGCGGAGCGGCATGTTGCGCTGGGGGAACTCCTTTCCAAGGTGGGCGATGAGCATGGCGCAAAGGTGGCGTTCCAGGAAGCCATCAAAAACGACCCGACGAAGAGCTCTGAAATTGCCGAGGTCCTTTTGGCATCGGGCAAGGCCGAAGAGGCAGAGGTCTACTTCCGCTGGTCGTTGGACAATGGTAGCAACACCGTACATACTTACAACAGGCTCGGCATAGCGCTAAGAAGGCAGGGCAAGTGGGAAGACGCCACGAGGGAATATAAGATGGCGATTGCATTGGATCCGAACGACGAGGTCATATACTTCAACATGGCAAAAGCATATCTGGAAGGCAAAAGGAAACGGGAAGCGTCGCAATGCTTTGAGATGGCGCTGAAATTAAACCCCACGTTTAAGGAAGCCAGGGAAGAGCTGGACGCCATGCACGCAGGACCTAACAAATAATGTGCGCGGAACCTGCAAAGAAAGTCGTTTCTCTCGGCGAATATTTCAAGGACGGATACCTGCTCGTGGCGGACGATGTGTCCAACATGAGGAAAACCATTAAAAACATGTTGCGCCAAGTCGGCGTACTCAACGTCGTTGAGGCGGATGACGGCGATACCACCCTAAAACTGATGAAGAAATACGCCGCCGAACAACAGCGTTGCCTTTTCGCGTTGCTGGACTGGAATATGCCTCGCATGCCTGGAATATATGCGGCTCGGGAAATACGGGCGGACGCGCAGTTCCAGGACACGCCGATACTGATGGTCACTGCGGAAGTTGACCGCGACCAGATAGCACAGGCCGGAGAGATAGGGGTGAACGGCTACATAATCAAACCGTTTGTCGCGAAAGCTCTTGAAGAGAAAATTTTAGGCATCCTTGAAATGAGGGCAAACCCGCCGGATCACATTCGCCTGCTGATGGCTGGCGAAGCGCTGGCGAAAATGGGACAGTACGAAAAAGCGCTTGCCGTTTACAAAGAAGTGCTGAAGCTTCAGGAAAGCGCCCGTGTGTTTGTGCATATCGGCGACCTGTACGAGCTTATGAGCCAACCCGATAAGGCGGTGGAGTCTTACAACCTGGCGGCGGAGAGCAATCCCCAGTACCTGAAGGCGCATGTAAAGGCGGCAGACCTGCACGTAAAGCTGGGCGATAGTGATGCGGCGCTGGTGTCCTTGGGCAAGGCTTCCGAAATCAGCCCGAAGAATTCCGAGCGCCATGTGAGCATAGGAAAGATACACTTGCAAAAAGGGGACGAGGTAAAAGCCAAAGAAGCATTTACCCACGCGGTAAAGCACGACCCACGCAAGACCAGCGAAATAGCGGAAGAACTGCTGAACCAGGGCAAGCCGGAGCTTGCGGAGGCATTTTTCCGCAAGACGCTGGAAAAAGACAGCGAAAGCATACACCTGTACAACCGGCTGGGGATTGCGCTCAGAAGGCAGGGGAAATGGCAGGAGGCCATCAAGGAATACGAAACCGCCATCAAGATCGACCCGAGGGACGAAGGCATCTATTTCAATATGGCAAAAGCGTATATGGAAGGTAAGGATTACAGAGCCGCGCACAAGTTCTTCACCAGGGTAACGCACCTAAACCCAAGCCTGCAAGAGGCCAAAAGGGAACTGGAGAACCTGGAAAAACTGATGCAACGACAAGGCGGCTAACGTGGGAAAATCACCTGCGGATGGCGCTGGCGGCGCATCGAAAGCGCCAGCCGAAATCCCGAAAAATCTCCCCTTCAAACAGCGGATAGCGCTGGAATATGCGCCCAAGCTGGAATCCCTCGTAAAAAAATTCGGTCATGTTTCTTACAAGCTGGAAGACCAAACACTGGCGACAAATATCTCGTACGTCTTCGAGAAGATAGGGTTCGCCTGCCACCCGCAACCGGACCAACAGGCGCGGGTGCTGGTTATGAACGTCGTGAAGTGGCTGGACAAGGGACACCTTGTCTTGTTGCATTTCAAGCCAAAGTCAACCGACTTCAACCTTGTCCACCTGTTGCGGGAGATTAAGCTTGCGGCTCCCGGATGCAGGCTTGAGGGGCTGGTTCCGATATTCGTTGGTGCCGTCACTTCCCAAAAGCAGATGGAGATTTTCAAGCTCCTTGGCGCGTTCGGCATACTGTACGCCTCGTTCCTCACGCTGGAAGGCCCTACGGACAAAAATATCGAAGAACTTCTTTCGGACCTGGGTAAGTATGCCGACCTGCTGAAATCCGATACTGCCCGGATAAAGGGCGTTATCGACACAGGCGAAGAAGACCCGGCCAAAGTTAAGAAGTACAGGGAACTGATGGCCAAGGGCAAGCAACTGATGGATGAGCATAAGTACGAGGAAGCTATCAACAGTTTTTCCGAAGCCATAATCCTGGGGCCGAATTTCAAACTGCTTATGGAGCGCGGCGAGGCCTACTACCAGAGCAGGCAGTACATACCGGCGCTGAACGACTTCCGTGAGGCGGCAAAACTGGAAAAGGCCGTGCCGGATCCATACGCGAAAATAGGGGCATGTTGCCTTTCCATGGTAAAAAACGCGGCTCTTGCCGAGGGTGCCGAAAAAGCCCGGAAGTGGTTTTCCATGGGGATGAAGTACCTTAAGGACGCTGAAGGGATAGTGGTAAAAATGGAAAAGGGGAACGAGCGCTACCCGGAAAGGCTCCCGCTTATCCCGTACGCCCCAATCCTCAACGCCATCGCGGAACTGGATATACGTGGGCTGGGCTTTCCGGACATGGAAAAGCAGATGGCCTCTTTCGGGGCGGAAGTTCTGGGCAAGCTGGATTTGCAGGATGGCGTCATTTCCGATAACAGCGTGGATACGCGCATAGACCGGGCTATCCTTTTAACCCGCTATAAAAACTACGATGAGGCTGAAAAACTATTCCGGGGCCTGGTGACAGAAGACCCGGAAAATGTGGGGCCAGCGTTCAATAATTTCGCCGTAGAGCTTCGCAAAAACGAGCAATATGCAAAAGCCTTCGAGATATACCAGGAACTGCTGAAATTCAGCCTACCCGACAGGGATATCGTGGTGGAAAATATGAAAACCGCCGGGTTGAAGCACGCATCTGATTTGAAAGAAAAAATGAAGTACGGGGAATCCGTGGCGGCGCTACGCAATATCCTCATCCACAAACCCAAGCATAGGGAGTGGGTGCTGTGCGAGCTTGCTGTCACTTTTCTGGAGATGCAGGATCAGGCGCAAGCCTCTTTCAGCCTTATGGAAGCGCTGTACGTAAACCCGAAGCTCATGCAATCGGAAAGGTTCGCCCCGTACAAAGACCTGGGAAACCTACGGCAGGAGATGATGAAAAAACTTCTCGAAAGCGAGCCAGGGAAACAGATAAGGTAGCGACAGGCCTGTCTTGCGCCCGTCAGGGCGCGCAACAACGGGATTATTCCCGTTGCCGCCACAGCCCGTTGAAACATGTGACATCCCGCAAAATACCGGGACGCTACTTTAAAACTTTATCTCCAGCACACCAGATGCGATTGTGGCGCTGTTGGTCGTAAGCGGGAACAGTATCGCGCCCTGATATCCAATCTTGTAGCCATAAAAATCTTTCAACTCCCCGTAAAATGCTGGCCCGGCGTTTTGTTGCTGTTCGCTGGAGGGCGCAAAGTTGCCCCACTGCCCCAGCGATATGCCGTATGCCTCAAAGCCGGGGTTGAAAAGCTCATGGTAGCGGTATTTAAAGCCCGCCGCGTAGGTGGCAACTTCCGGTATCTCCATGCCTGCCGTCATCTGTTTCCGTATGCCGGGACTGAAATTCAAAACGTAGCCCCCAAAATCCTTTTCAAAAAGAAGCGATACGTTCAGGAAATCATCGTTGGGCAGGCTGTCCTTGAATTTTTGGTAATCCAGGTATATGCCGGCATCCACGAAATGCGCGCCCTTGTCGGTTATCTGGTACAGCGCACTAACCTTGGTCCTGGAGTAACCCATCGATTCGGCGCCCTCTCCCCCTGCGGAAGTGCCACCAGCTCCGCTTTCCGCAACCATCCAAATCCCCAAGTCCAGCCTGTCGAAAAATGTGTGGCGCAATTCCACATGCCCGCGCTTGTACTCCGGCTTCTTGGCACCGCTACTGGTACTCTCGCCGGTTGCATCGCCCCAGAACTCTACCGCCGTCTCATCCGGCGTTACTATCGGCGAATACACCTTGTAGGCGAATGCCGTGGAAGGGGTTATGAGCAATGCGGAAACGATGGCTACTATTAGCGCGAAACATGTTTTTGCCTGTTGTGTGTCCATATTAATGCCTCCAAAAAAACAGGTTTGGTTTCTTTTAGGGCATTTTAGCTTTACATAGCTACGCCAAGATTGTCATTCCCGCGAAAGCGGGCATCCAGACAAGCCTGGATGCCGCATCAAGTGCGGCATGACAATAAAGTTGTCGTATCCAAGATAAAGTAAAATGCCATGGTTTGGCTGTAACATCCGCTCGCCAATGGAGCGTGCGGGGGGATTATGCTTCAGTCCGAGACGTATTTCAACCAAAATTTCGGTAGTGGGTAAGTTTGAAATTGGTTCCCGGCAATGCCATGTTTGTCATTCCCGCGAAAGCGGAAGCCACTTAAATGCATGAATGTCCCAATCATCCACATTTATTCCATTTGAATCCCGGGTATCCCCTTACTTAGCTCCCTATTTCCGTTGCCCAAAATACTAGTAGTCGGTCATTCTGCTTTTTGTACTGCTTCTAGGCTTCATGTGAAATAAGGACTTCATACACTTTCTTTTACCTCAGCCCACTTCTTGAAGCGGCCTTTTTTAAAGTCCTCATCGCCTCTCATAATGCTTTTAAGGAAATCCTTATCCCCAATAATTTTCTTCGTGGCCTCAATCTCTTCTTTCGCCTTGAGATAAGCGATAAAATCCGCAACCTCTTTTTTGCGATTTTCCGAAAGCTCCCCCAAGTCGGTAAAAAGCCTTTCCTCATTGGCCGTTATCGCTTTTCGCATAACTTCCTCCATTTGCGCATCCCAATGAAATCAGGGTACAGGATACCTTAAAAGTCGTTAAATTAAAACGGGGCGGCGCCAGCCAGCAAGCTAACCGCATATCCATGTGCGGTTGCGCTGCGCATTGCTCGCGCCGCGTACGGGCTTTCGAGTTATGGTGAAAATGGGTAAGGCATGATTTGTATAAACTATGGGGAAACCCCGATTAACCTCGATTCCGAAGTTGGACTATAAAACCAGCATTATTTCCGTCTCCCTGCACAACATTTTGCCCTCATGAAGTCGTGGCGGTTCCCAACTTCGGAGAAGTTGGGAATAGGCAGGATTT
>JAHFEI010000131.1 GCA_023248615.1 Nitrospinales bacterium
GCCGGTTATGAAGCGCAGGCTTGCCCGGTCACGTGGTCGCGTGGATGTTATAAGGAAGCCGTTTTCCCATGTTACGGTTATCCTAAAGGGAGTAGAAAAGCCGAAGAAGAGCAAGGCAGTCCCCAAAAAGGTGAAGGCTGCGGATCAGGGCAAGGCTGAGGGAGCTAAGCAGGAAGAGAAGCCAGCGGTCAAGAAGGCCAAGCCTGCGGCAAAGAAAACCAAGACCACGAAAGAAAAGGAATCGTAAGTTGGGACAGAAGACGCATCCGATAGGATTTAGGCTCGGGGTAATCAAGCCTTGGCTGTCGACTTGGTACGCCCAGGCAAACTACGCAAAGCAGCTCCATGAGGACTTGGCTTTGCGCAAGTATATAAAGAAGGCGCTTTTCCATGCTGGCATCTCCCGCATCGAAATAGAACGGCGCACCAAGCAGATACGGATAAACATCCACACAGCCCGCCCGGGCATAATAATAGGCAAAAAGGGCGCGGAAGTTGACCAGCTTAAGGCCAGCCTCATGAAGAGGATAGGGGACAAGATAGAGCTTTCCCTGAACATACTGGAAATCAGGAGGCCGGAACTGGATGCGACGCTTGTGGCGGAAAACATTGCGCTACAGCTTGAAAAGCGCGTTGCGTTCCGCAGGGCGATGAAAAAGAGCGTAACCACCACCATGAGGTTCGGCGCAAAGGGTATCCGCATCAACTGCTCCGGTAGGCTGGGCGGCGCCGAGATAGCGCGTATGGAATGGTACCGCGAAGGGCGCGTTCCGTTGCATACGTTGCGTGCCGACATTGACTACGGCACGGCGGAGGCTCATACCACCTTCGGGCTGATAGGCGTGAAGGTGTGGATATTCCATGGTGAAATCATCAAACGCCGCGAAGTGGCTACGGATACGGCGGAAGCCAACACCGCAGTGGCGACAACAAAGAAATCCAAGTGAGACGGCAAAATGCTTAGCCCAAAGAAAGTCAAATACAGGAAGAAACAAAAAGGCCGCAACATTGGCGTGGCGTACCGCGGCTCCAAGATAAGTTTCGGCACGTACGGCTTGCAGGCGATAGTGCCGGGCTGGATAACCGATAGGCAGATAGAGGCTGGGCGTATCGCCATCTCCCGCCACATAAAGCGTGGTGGGAAGATATGGATACGGGTATTCCCGGATAAGCCGGTGACCAAAAAACCGGCTGAAGTCCGAATGGGTAAAGGTAAGGGAGCCGTCGAGGGATGGGTTGCCCGCGTCAAGCAGGGGCGTGTGCTGTTCGAGATGGACGGCGTGACCCCGGAAGTGGCAAACGAGGCGTTGAAGCTTGCACAGATGAAGCTTTCGATTAAGACCAGGATATTGGATAAGAACCAGAGGGGCGGACTTATATGAAGGCATCAGAGATGAGGGAAATGACCGATGCGGAAAGGGCCGCAAAGCTTGAAGACTTCCGGCGCGAATATCTTAACCTTCGGTTTGCCCATGCTACGCAGCAACTGGAAAGCTCGGCTAAACTTCGTGTCGCACGGCGCGATATAGCCAAGATGAATACGATAATGACCGAGAAGAAGAGGACTAAGTAAGATGACCGAAGTTCATCACAACCGGAAGACCCGCGTAGGGCATGTTGTAAGCAACAAGATGGATAAGACCATCATAGTGAAGATAGAGAGCAAAATGATGCACCCTGTCTTCAAAAAGTTTATTAAGCGAACCAAGAAGTATGTCGCCCATGACCACGACAACAAGTGCAACATCGGGGACTTGGTGGAGATTGAGGAAACAAGGCCGCTTAGCAAGACCAAACGCTGGAAAGTGGTTTCGGTCATTTCGTCGGTAAGGAGAGAAAATGATACAGCTACGCTCAGTTCTTGAGGTTGCGGACAACTCTGGTGCCAAAGAGGTGCAATGCATCATGGTGCTGGGTGGTTCGTACCGCCGGTATGGCACTGTGGGCGACCTCATAAAGGTTGCTGTACGGTCTGCTGCACCCAACTCCAGCGTAAAAAAGGGAGAGGTCAGGAAGGCCGTGATTGTGAGGACGAAAAAGGAACTTGGTCGCTCCAACGGCACCTATATAAAGTTCGATACCAATGCCGCAGTGTTGGTAGACGATGCTGGCGAGCCTATCGGCACCCGCATATTCGGCCCGGTGGCGCGCGAGCTGAGAAATAAAAAGTTCATGAAGATAGTTTCCCTCGCGCCGGAGGTCCTGTGAACTCCCTTAAGGTGAAGAAGGACGATGTAGTCGAAGTAAGAAGCGGGAAGGATTGTGGTCGCCGTGGTAAGGTACTTACCGTGTTCCCCAAGGAGGGCAAGGTTGTGGTAGAGAAGGTGAACGTCATCAAACGGCACCAACGCGCCAACCAAAAGGTCCGGCAGGGGGGGATTATCGAAAAGGAAAACAAGCTGAGGGTGGACAACGTAATGGTTGTCTGTTCCAAATGCGATAAGCCGGTTCGCGTTGCCAAGAAAAGGCTCGAGGATGGCAAAAACGTCCGCACCTGCCGCAAATGCGGTGAAGTGCTGGATTTGATTTGACGGTGGATGATGGCTTCTCAATTACAAGAACGGTATAAAAAAGAGATACTCCCGGCCCTGATGAAGGATTTGGGGCTGAAGAATGTTTTTCAGGTTCCTAAGCTGGAAAAGATAGTGTTAAACATGGGTCTCGGCGAGGCGGTATCGGATGGCAAGATAATAGACGGCGGGGTTTATACCCTTACCCGGATATCCGGTCAAAAGCCCGTAATTCGGCACGCCAAGAAGGCGATATCGAACTTCAAGCTGAGGGAAAATGCGCCGGTTGGTGTGAGTGTGACCTTGAGAAAGGACAAGATGTACGACTTCCTCCAGAGGTTGATTGTTGCGTCCCTTCCGCGCGTACGGGACTTCCGAGGAGTCTCCGGCAAAGCGTTTGATGGCCACGGCAACTATACGCTGGGGCTTAAGGAGCAGTTGATATTCCCCGAAATTGAGTACGAAAAGATATACAAGGCGAAGGGAATGAATATCTGCATAGTGACAACAGCCAAGACGGATGCCCATGCCAAGGCATTGCTGAAGGCGCTTGGGATGCCCTTCAGGAATTAAGAGGAGTAGAAATTGGCTAAGAAATCGATGATCGTCAAGGCAAATAGGACACCGAAGTTTTCTACACGCAAGAACTCCCGCTGCCCGCTGTGCGGACGACCCAGGGCGTACTTGCGAAAGTTTAATATGTGCAGGCTTTGCTTCAGGAAACTGGCCCATGAGGGGGTTATCCCGGGCGTTACGAAGTCTAGCTGGTAGGGAGAGAGCAGAAATATGGTTAATGATCCGATAGCGGATATGCTTACCAGGATTCGTAATGGAATCCTTGCCGGCAAGGGACAGGTGAGCGTTCCAGAATCCAAAGTGAAACTCCGGATTGCCGAGATACTCCGGGATAGAGGCTATATAAATAGCTTTAAGGTTATCAAGGAAGTGCCGCAGGGCGTGATAAAGCTCAACCTCAAGTACCATGGCGCCAAGCAGAATGCCATTGTGGGGCTACGCAGAGTCAGCACTCCTGGCCGCCGTATGTATGTTAAGTCGACCGAGATTCCTCGCGTTCTCAGGGGTATGGGAATCGCGATCGTTTCGACTAACAAAGGAATAATCACCGATGCCGACGCGCGAAAATCAAAGTGCGGCGGCGAACTTTTATGCTACGTTTGGTAATATGTCAAGAATAGGAAGAAAGCCGATAGAAATTCCGAAGGGCGTAACAGCCAGCTTGGCCGGTAACAAGGTCGAGTTTAAGGGGCCGAAAGGTTCCCTCTCTATTGATGTAAAACATCCCATAACTGTGAAGCTGGACGGAGCGACCATGACGGTGGAGCGGCCGGACGACAGCAGTGGTAGCCGGTCTTTGCATGGTTTAACCCGTGCGCTTTTGGGCAACATGGTTGACGGCGTGTCGAAGGGCTTCGAGAAGAAGCTGTTGATAACCGGCGTTGGTTATCGCGCCACGCTGGACGGCAAGCGGCTCTCCATGGCGCTTGGGTTCTCGCACCCCGTACACATAGAGCCTATGGATGGCATTTCGTTTGAAGTCAGCAAGACCCAAACGGAGATAACGATTAAAGGTGTAGATAAAGCTCTCGTGGGGCAGGTTGCGGCTAATATCAGGAAACTGAAGGAGTCCGAACCCTACAAGGGAAAAGGCATACGCTATGAAGACGAAGTTATCCGCCGCAAGGCCGGTAAGTCCGTATCAGGCGGAAAATAAGGTGCGATGAAATGAAAAGTAGTTCGAAGTTAGACCTAAGGGAAAAAAGAAGATTCAGAATCCGCAAGAAAATAAACGGCACGGCTGAAAGGCCGAGGTTGGCCGTTTTCCGGAGCAACAGGCATTTTGCCCTGCAAGTCATTGATGATACCAAGGGGCTTACCATTGTCCACTTCTTTACGCAGGAGAAGGGGCTTAAGGGCAAGTTTAAGGGCAACAACGTGGCCACTGCCAAGGATGCGGGAGCCATGTTGGCCGAGCGCGCCAAGGCGAAAGGGATCACCAAGATGGTGTTCGACAGGAGCGGCTATGCCTATCACGGCCGGGTTAAACAAATCGCTGAAAGTTTGAGGGAAAATGGCATTCAAATCTAATTCAGGAACCGGCAGGGTGGAAGCCGACCAGCAGTCGGAATTCGCTGAAAAGGTAATATTCATCAATCGCGTCGCCAAGGTCGTGAAAGGCGGACGGCGGTTTAGTTTTAGCGCCCTTGTGGTTGTCGGCAACAAGGCTGGCACCGTCGGGATTGGGTATGGCAAGGCAAAGGAAGTGCCGGAGGCTATTAAAAAAGCGGTAGCCGCGGCAAGGAAACACTTGCAAACTGTACTCCTTATTGATGGCACCATTCCCCACGAGATTACAGGCCATTCAGGCGCGGGCGTAGTTTTCATGAAACCGGCGTCCAAGGGTACCGGCGTTATCGCTGGCGGCCCGGTGCGCGCAATCATGGAATCTGCGGGCGTACATAACATACTTACGAAATCGCTTGGCTCTAGCAATCCGTTCAACGTGGTACATGCCACTATGAAGGCGCTTACGAGCCTGCGGAGCTGGGATATGATACGCACCGTTCGCGAAACCAACACCGAGACGGCGGAGGCAAAAGAATGAGACTGCATGATTTAAAGCCAGCTCCTGGTTCAAACAAGAGACGCAAGATAGTTGGCCGCGGCGTAGGTTCCGGCCACGGCAAGACCTCTACACGCGGACATAAAGGCCAGCGCGCACGATCGGGCGGTAAAAAAGGGTTGGGCCTTTTCGAAGGCGGACAGCAGCCGATTTATCGCCGTCTTCCAAAGAGGGGTTTCACGAATATCCACAGGGAAGCGTTTACCCCGATAAACATAAAGAAGCTTGCGTTGCTTGCAGACATAAAGGTGTTTACACCGGAAGTCTACGCGCAACTCGGACTTGCCGGCAAAAACGACAAAATAAAAATCCTTGGAACGGGGGACATCTCCCGCGCTGTAACCGTATCCGCCCATAGCTTTAGCGCGACTGCCCGGCAGAAGATTGAGGCAGCGGGCGGTAAGGCAGTGGGGATATAGTTTCTTGGGCACTGAAAGTTTCGGCAATATATTTAAGCTCCCGGAGCTTAGGAAACGGATTGTTTTCACCGTTGTGCTTCTTGCTATTTACAGGATAGGCGCACATATCCCGGTTCCGGGGATAGACAGCAACTCACTGGCGGATTTTTTCTCCCAGATGAGGGGTTCGGTACTCCAGTTTTTCGACATGTTTTCTGGCGGAGCGCTAAGAAGGCTTACCATCTTCGCTCTTGGCATCATGCCGTATATCAGTTCCTCCATTATCATACAGTTGCTTACCGTTGCTATCCCGTTTCTTGAAAAGTTGAAGAAGGAAGGGGAGCACGGACAAAGGAAAATTACCCAGTACACGCGTTACGGCGCGGTGGCGCTTGCATCCGTGCAGGGGCTTGGAATAGCGTTTGGCCTTGAGGCGATGCATTCCCCCTCCGGCGCCCTTATCGTTCCGGCGCCCGGCTGGGGCTTCAGGGTATTGACTGTTATCACACTCACCGCAGGCACATCATTTATCATGTGGCTTGGCGAGCAGATTACCGAGCGCGGCGTCGGCAACGGCATCTCGCTCATAATTTTTTCCGGTATCGTGGCGGAAATCCCCTCGGCTCTTATCAATTCCATCCGGCTGTTGCAGACCGGGGAACTTTCTCCTATAGCTGGCCTTATCACCATTGCCCTT
>JAHFEI010000132.1 GCA_023248615.1 Nitrospinales bacterium
CGGCATGCTTCAGACCGCATCTGCGCCACGCTCGCCCGTCCTTACCCGTATGGCATCCGGCAAGTCGAACACAAATATCTTGCCGTCCCCCACCTTATCGGTACGGGCCGTGCGCATAATAGCATCGACCACCCGTTCAAGTAGCCCATCTTCCACCGCTACTTCCAGGCACATTTTGGGCAACCCACCGCCCGCCGAAGCGCTGATGAACGGCTCCACGTCTCCCAACTGCCTTCCAAGCCCCTTTATCTCCGTAACGGTAAGGCCGCCTATGCCTATCTCGTTCAGCCGATCCTTCACCTCGTCCAGCTTCAACGGCCTGATGATAGCCTGCACCTTTTTCATAGTCTCCCCTTTACGCTGGCTTGCCCACATAGAGCGGGACAACTTCCCCCTCTCCACAATCGCGGGTTGGAGGCTTTTCAAGCCGCTCCTTCACCTCCCCCTAAAAAGGGGAGAGTCCTATTATATGGCGGATGTGGCGAAAAACCTTTCACTTTTGATTTTCGCCTGTATCCGGCTATTGCGGAAGGCAACTATCGCCCCGCATATTTCACGTAGCATCGGGGGCGAAGGTTTCAGCCGCGCCGCCTTGCCGAATTCCGTTGTCAGCATCTTCGCCATAAACTTCGCCGCGCCGGAGGAAACGGGTATGGCGCTCCTGAAATTGTGGCCGCACCCGGGGCAAACCATGCCGCCCCCGCCAGCGTCGAATGAAAGCTGTCCCGTTTCCGGCAACCCGCCACGGCACGATATGCACCGCTCCAAGGTAGGACTGTATCCAAGATGGCTTAAAAACCGCACATCGAAAAACCGCACCAACCAATCCAGTTCCGGAAGGCGCGACTCCTGCGCTATCAGTTCCAGCGTGGCATTTGCCGCCATAAACGCCTTCGGGTTCGGGTCTCCCTCGCGCAATGACACTTCCAGCAACTCGGCGACATAACAGGCGCGGTGATATCTTTCCAAGTCGTCGCTTACGCCGCCACGTGTACAGCTAAAGTCCACGCTACTAAGCTTGAACAGGCTTGCGTTTTCCCTGCCAAAATATACGATATCCACCTTGTGGAACGGCTCCAGCCTGCCGGAGAAACGGCTTTTCAGCTTGCGCGCCCCTTTGGCAACCACCCGTATTTTCCCATGTTTTTTCCCGAAAAAAGAAACTATGCGATCCGCTTCGCCCAAGTCGAAATGCCTTAGCGTCAGCGCCTCATCGTCATACAGCGGCATTGTTCAACCCTTGTAAGCCGCATCCATCTTCTTCAGGAACGCCTCATCCTGCGTCCAATCCTTGCGGGTCTTCACGGTAAGCTCCAGGAAAAACTTCCGCCCAAAGCGTTCTTCCAGCGAAAGGCGGGCCGCCTGCCCTATCCTTTTTATCATTGCGCCGCGCTCCCCTATCAATATCCCCTTTTGCGATTCCTTTTCCACATATATGGCGGCAACCACGGCTGTCAACGTTTCGGAGCGCTCCTTGTATTCATCCACTTTCACCATGGAAGCGTATGGCACCTCCATATGTGTGAACAGGAAAATCTTTTCGCGTATTATCTCGGCGGCCAGAAACCGCTCGTTCTGGCCTGTAATGACGTCTTCAGGGAAAAGTTGCGGCCCCTCCGGCAATGCGGCGATTATCGCCTTTTCCAACTCCTCCACACCCTCCCCGGTAGCGGCAGAAATGGGGTGTATCTCGCTCATCCCCGCATCCGCCCACATCTGCATTACCGGAAGCATCTCATGCTTGCGGATAAGGTCTATCTTGTTTATCACCACTATCACAGGCTTGCCCAACTGGCGTAATTTCTCCGCTATCTGGACATCCTGCTCCAAATTATTTTGGGTGGGATCGCACAACATCAAAAGGAAGTCTGCACTGGCCGCCCCCTCTTCCGCCGCCCGCACCATTTTCTTGTTCAACGCCTTGCCGGATTCATGCAGGCCCGGGGTATCCAGAAAAATCACCTGCGAGCTTTCGGTGGTCTTTATGCCGGTTATCATGTCGCGGGTGGTCTGTGGCTTGTCGGTAACGATGGCTACCTGTTCCCCGCAAAGCCGGTTCATAAGTGTGGATTTGCCGACGTTTGGGCGGCCCACGATACCGCAATACCCGCAACGAAACGCGGTCAAGCGGCTCCCACTTTTTCAACGGACTGTTTGTTTATCATCATCGGTGTATTTCTCATCCGCACATCTTACCCCATGCGGAGCCTAATGGAACCGTACAAAATGGCGGCGAGGGGAAGAAAACAAAAGGTTTCGTATGCACGCCCAAGCTATTTGATAAGGCCCAGCTTTTTGGCCTTTGATATGGCATCCTTCTTGTTCTTCGCATGGAGCTTGGAAATTATATTCTTCATATTCCAGTGGATGGCATGGATGCTCATGCCCAGTTCCTCCGCTATTTCCTTGTAGGTCAGCCCTTCGGACAGCTTTTGTAATATCTTTTTCTCCTTTGCACCGGGTTGGTATTCCAGCGCGAGGTTGTAGCTCCGGAATTCCTCTACCATGGCGCAGGCAAGGCTTGGGGTTATGGCAGTCCCACCCTTGTGCGTATCATCTATTGCCTTAAAGATATCTGCAATTGAAGATGTCTTCAGCAAGTAGCCGGTCGCACCCGCCTTCAACGCGGAAAAAACCGTCTCGATGTCGTCCACCGCAGTCAGCGCTATTATTTCCATCTCCGGCAGAATATCCTTCGCCTCGGAAATCAGCGCTATCCCGCCCATCCCCGGCATCCGCAGGTCGGTTAGCATTATGTCCGGCTTTAGAGATCCCAACTCCTGTAGCACAGCTTCTCCCGAAGGGAATGTCCCGACTAATTGCATACTTTTATCCGCGCTTAGGGAAAAAACCTGCACCATCGCGCCGGAAAAGACTAGATCGTCCTCCACAAGAATAATCCTCATGGTTTTTATGATTACATAGAATGGACACAAATTCAAAGTGTAAACAAATGTTACCCCACTTTAATGATACCTTGGTGTTACTACTTTGCTACTACTTTACTGCTACTTTAATCGCCCCTCTCAACCCGCCACTCATGCTACTCTTCCGCTAGGGTCTTAAATATTGCATTGGGTATTGTTCCTTTCCGGCAACCGGTTTTCTGAGGAGAGCCGATGCTTGGGTAATAAAAGGGAGGTAGGATAGCATGGTAAACCTGTTAGAGGACTACGATTATTTTCTGCTTTTGGAACTATCCATTGATGGTCACCACTTCATAACCGATGCGTGCAACTCCGCCTTGGAAAGGCACGGATATACAAGGGAAGAATTGGTCGGCCAACCTATTGCAAAACTGCTTACCGAGGAAGCGAAAAAAAGAGCCGTCCAAAATGGAGCGCTTATAAAATCCGGGAAGGCCGTGCGGTTTGAGACAACCCATCTACGCAAAGACGGCACAACATTCAATGTCGCAGTGAACGCAAAAATGATGGCAATGGGCGGAAGGCTTGTAATCCTAACCCTGGAGCGGGACATAACAGGCGCTAGAGCCAATGGCGGTTTACCGGCAGGAAACTAGCTTTCATCGTTGCAAAGTATCACAACTAAAAATCCCGGGTTTATAGGGTAGATGTGTCAAATTCGGGTATCTGGGGCAGTGTAGTCCTTGGGAGGAACGAGGGGTGCTCAAAAGCGAGTTGGTGTCCGACAGGGACGCCAAATCCAAACCATTATTGGAATCCCTATGCCCCGTGGGCGAGCCGATGTCTGTGGAATGGAAGGGGACGAAATATCCCACCATATTTCGTGGCGCGAAAGGGCCTATTTATGTGCTCTCCAACAGTTCATCCGGTAGCGGCAAAGCAAAATATGAAATCGCGACACCGGGCTACATCCTTGTGGATATCCCGGTTGTGGGCGGCAAGCAGGTGCTTTCGATTTCAACTCCTCGCTCTTTGTCCGGTTCCTTTCGGAAGGCGTTATCTACGGTTTCAAGTCGACTTCCGAGCGGGTGCATCCCAAGCCTTTGCTATCGGTGCTGGACTATCCGCTAAGCATAGAAAAGTTCTCGCTGAGGAAGCACGAGCGTGTGGATACGATTATCCCCGCCGTCATTTCGGAAAGCGCCAGCGACCAAAAAGGGCATGGCGCAATCCTGAATATCTCTGCAAGCGGGGCGATGGTCGCATTGGAACCGGCCAATGGATACTCGGTAGGCCAAAAAATCCTGCTGTCATGCACGCTACCCGACGGTAGCGGCGTTATGGAACTCCACTCATCAATAAAAAACCTAAAGCCCCAGGCAGAGAAGATACTCATGGGGGTGTGCTACAGCGATGGGCATGTCGAATCATTCAACACCATGCGGGCTTTTTACGAACACTGCTTCCGCTACGCGAAAGGCAAAACGCCATGTTTGAAATAGGGAACGATGTGTTCATGGAAATGGACAAGAAAAGGACCAAGACGCGGTTAGTAGCATGGAAAGTAAGGGACGGGAAAGGATACCTGCTTGTGGAGCCGCCACTGGTAAGCGGTGAATTCCCGCCACTGCGCACCGGCCATGGGGTGGTTATCCGGCTGGAAAACGGTGGGCGCATTTTCAACATCCCTACCGTATACATAGAGCCGCTGAAAAAAACCGGATTGCTGATGTTCTCCCTGCTGGAGGGCATGGAAGTAAAGCCGCTACGCTCGGAAGACAGGATTAGGTGCGTCATGCCGATAGCGTTGGCGGGCGATATGGCGGGCAACGGCACGATTAAACCTGTCGGCGAAGGGATGGTTTTTGACGTTAGCCTAGGCGGCCTTGGTTTTTGCTCCGAAAACGCGCTCGATTTGCCGCCAAGCGGCGAAGTCTTCCTTACGTTCCAGCCCGGAGGCATGGGGCAGGTAAAAAACCTGAAGATGAAAATCATACGGATAAACCCCATCGCCCACATGTATGAATACTCCGGCAAATTCAATATCACGCCCGATGACCAGGGCGACAAGGACAACGTAAACATTTTGTCGGCCTACCTGAAGTTCTGCAACCAGTGGGGAGAAACGTCCGCGGCCCAGGTTGTAAGGTTATGACAAACGAGAAATCGCATAGCGGGTGCCTCTAAAACAGTTTGATATCGCAGATAGGGTGATTTGAAAATAAAATACTTCCTCCCCGTTGTAAGGGGAGGTGCAGGTGGGGTTATAAAGGACTTCCCCTTATCTATGGTATCCGGCTGGTATAAAACAATTTCTGTAGGGAGTGGGTATGTCGAAAAGTTTTGGGAAAATATCTGAAGTAGTTTTGCCGGAGACGGTAAAAACGTGCAATGCAGACCTGACAATTAGCGAATGCCTGCAAATTATGCAAAAGTCGGCTACCGGATGCATTGTCATCGTAGGGCCTTGCGGCAAAAAGGTGAGCGGAATTTTCACAGAAAGGGACTACATAAGGAAAATTGCCAGCAATGCAATTGATATTGATATCAGCACGGTTGGGGAACATATGACGCACAACCCCGTATCCCTAAAAGAAAGCGACGAGGTTGTCTCAGCCCTGGTAAAAATGCGGATGGGCAAATTCCGCCACATCGTGGTGGTGGACGACAACAAAGACCTGAAGTCCGTGCTTTCCATACGGGAGATATCGGAACACATAATAGACAATTACCTTTAATATTGCCCAAGGTTTTTTATTATCCCAATCATTTTATCTATTCCCTCCATCCGTCCCTTGCTAGGCATGCAATTCAATGCTTCTTCAAGATACTTCTTGGCCAATAGAAATTCACTGTAATGAAAATATGCGACTCCCAAGGCGTACGCTGCATTTCCTTTTCCATCTGGGGCTTCATAAGCTTTTTCAAAATAAGGGATAATATCCTCTCGCTTCTTTTTCATTATGCTCCCGGAAATTTGAAGATGAGGGTACTGGAGAATAAGAAAATAAACATCCTCGTCTTGTCGTAATTTCCGGAAAGAGGAAATCATTGCTTGAATGGGTGCGTCCGTTGGGTTTGGCTGTGCCAGATACCATAAAAGCATTTCTGGGGCTTCATGACCAGTAAGGTCTTTGCTAAAAAGAGTCGTTAAAGTAACGGTATTTGGTGTCGCTCCCGGCGTCTTTTTCATCTCCTTAAAAAGCTCCAGCGCTGTGGGAAAATCAGGGGCGCGCTTAATAAGCGTACTGTAGGTGACGGTATTTGGTGTCGCTCCCGGCGTCTTTTTCATCTCCTTAAAAAGCTCCAGCGCTGTGGGAAAATCAGGGGCGCGATTAATAAG
>JAHFEI010000006.1 GCA_023248615.1 Nitrospinales bacterium
ATTCACTATCGGTAGCCCGGTACGCCCGGATACTTCGTCCAGCCTGTCCATCAACTCCGCTATCCGGTTGCGCGGCACGGTTACATCCTCGTTTATTTTTGTCGGGCGCAAACGGTTGAGCGATACGGAAATAGAGCGGCGTACTTTCCAGAATGATTGCGCCTCTTCAAAATTTCTTGCGATGGAAAATTCCCGCGCGTGAAACTCCCGGCAAACCGATTTCGCCTTTTCCATCTCCGCCATAGCCAGCCCCTCGTCGCCATCGGTTTCTAGTAGCAACATCCCGCCCGCATCCACGGGTAGCCCAATTTTCAGGTACTCCTCCACACAGCGGATGGCGGTACGGTCGATATACTCAAGTGTGCGTGGCGACAACCGTGCGCGCAGTATGGCTGTCACCGCATCCACCGCATCCTTGCGCGAGCCGAAAACAGCCATGGCGGTGACAATGCTTTGGGGGAGCGGTATCACCTTCAACCGTATTTTGGTGATTATCCCGAGCGTCCCCTCCGAGCCGACCATCAGGCTCGTCAGGTCGTATCCCACCGCGCCCTTGGCGGTTTTTATCCCTGTTTCCACCACGCTACCGTCCGACAACACTACGGTAAGCCCCATCACATAATCGCGGGTAACGCCGTATTTCACCGCGCTGGGGCCGCCAGCTCCGGTGCTTACGTTTCCGCCGATGGTGGAACTCCTAAGGCTTGCCGGGTCCGGAGGGTAAAAAAGCCCCGCCGCCGCCAGTACCTTCCCCAACTCGGCATTCACTATTCCCGGCTCCACCTCCACGTACATCGCATCGGCTTCCATTTTCAGCACACGATTCATACGGGCAAAGGCTATAACCACACCCCCATGAATAGGTACGGCGGCTCCGGTGTATCCGGTGCCCGCGCCACGCGCCGTAACCGGGATTTTATGTTTCGCGCAGGCTTTCACGATTGCCGCCACCTCTCCGGTGGATTCGGGAAAACATACGCAGTCCGGCAGGTGTTTTATCTTCGTGGCGTCGAAAGAATAAAGCACAAGGTCGGCCTTGTCGGTGGTGACGTTTTTACACCCCTTGCGTATTTCCGAAAGCACTTCGTTTGACATGGCCATAAACTTTTTTAAACCGCCCCGACCGCCGGTACGGGCCGTTGCGATACCTTATTAAAAATTCCCCCAAGAGCCTGGCCTTATCGCCAGCTTGAACTATGCTACCCCCACCGATGCCGCAACGCAATTGCCCGTGCGATAATCCCTCCCGAAATACCAGTTTTTAACGGGGAAAATGCGGATTTTAATTGAGTTGGCCGCAATAACCTGTTACCTTTCAAACAGGTATCACTTCAGGGAAAAAGGAGTTAGCGCACTTTCGCGTCGGGCGGCAGTATGCGTACATCCACAATTACAGGGCATGGAAAATGTTAAAAACCGATATTGAGCTAAGCCGAAGCGAAAAACTGCGCAGGACTTTGTACAAGACCTTGCGCAACGAGCTTGATTTCGCCCTTTTGGAATACGGGCTGGTGGATTCCTATAAAAACTTCCTCGCGGCAAACGCGGAATATAAGTTTGTGGAAAGGCGGGAACTAAAACCGCGAAGCAAGGTAGCGGAAATGGAAAACGACCTTACAAACGGGTTCATCCTCATTTTCACCGAGTCGGCAATTGCGCCCGAACTTAAAAAGTACATCCGATATTTCGACAACAACAAAGTCATAAAGGAAAACCTGCCACCCATGGCGCTTTCAAACCACCGGGTGGCCCCGCAACTTTTGAAGGTGCAAAAATATTACGAGCATGAACGCTTCTATGATCTTTTGCGGAGCCTGCTCCCGGTGGATTACGCCCTGCTCGTCCAGCAGGACGCCGCCAGCAAGAAAAAAATACGGTACTTCCTTTCGCACTTCCACGTGCGGATAGATTGGCTGATAGATTTTGCCGCAGAAGCGCTAGGCAAACACCTGCGCTACATTTCCAAAGACCTGTACGAAAAAGGGGATAAGTTCGCCGAAACGCTGGTTGAAAAACTTTTCGAATATTACAGCTTCCACCACTCCGTTTCCGGCAGGCGCACGGCGGCCACTGTGGCCTACCAGCTTTTAAGCCAGGGAGATACCCTCTCCACCGTATATGTAAACAGCTCGGAAGCCCGCACCATGAGCCGGATATCGGAGGATGGGGTGACGAAGTTCTGCCTCGTGAAAATCCCGAAAGAACATATCGAAGCGCTGGAAAAAAGCGACAGGCCGGAGGCGAAGGATTTCCGCAAAAACTATCTGGTGCATGAGGAAGACGATTACGGCGTTGGGGTTTTCGGGGTGGTGTACGAACGCAACGAACATTCCATGCCGCCGCTGGACGGCAAATTGCGCGAACTCCAACCGGACGTGCAGTGGCTGAAAGTGGCCCAACAGTTCCTGTCGCCAAAAGGCTCCGCCGCAGATTGCAGGCCAATACCCTACTCCATAATTTACGACCAGCAAGACCCGTTTAGCCGCTAAAACACCGATTGGCAGATTGGAGCCGGTCTTGCGGTAACACATGACATTCCCAGCTTCCGCACGAATGAAACGGACAAACCACAGAAACATCAAGGCACAGAGAATCCCTGTGTTTCCTCTCCGTGTCTTCGTGTCTCTGTGGTTATTCCCTGCAAGGAAGGACAATTATGATAATGGGGTGCGGGATAAATCGGCAAATGTACCATTGCAAGACCTGGCCCCAATGTTTGCCCAAAAAGCGGGCTACTTCTTTTTTTGGGGCTTTTTTGTTTCCACAGGTTTTTCGGCCAGCGGCACCAGGATGCGGAATGTGGCTCCCTTACCGTATTCGGATTGCAACTCTATTTTCCCGCCGTGCCGCTCTACAATCTCCTTGCAAATTGAAAGGCCAAGCCCTGTCCCCTTAATCGGCTGGTTTTCATTATGCAAGTGGTGAAATTTTTTAAAGAGGTACCGTTGCGCCCCTGGCTCTATTCCCCGCCCGGTATCGCTTACGGTTATTTCGGCGTATTTTTTCGTCTTGCTTCCCGCCGTTTTCAGTTCCAGCGTTATTGTGCCGCCAGCAGGGGTGAACTTCACCGCGTTATCCAGCAGGTTTGCCAACACCTGCTCGAAGCGATCCTTGTCGCCCATGAATATGACCGGCGTCTTGGGGACTGACGACTTGAACCGGACCGACTTGTTCTGCGCCATCATGGAATAAACACTGGCGAAGTAGTTCGCCATCACGGCCAGGTCCACTTCCTGTTTGAGGTACATGTCGGCGCCGCTTTCCATGCGGGAGATATCCAGGTAGTTCCGTATGAGGCCAGCCATGCGGATAGACTCGTTTTTTATTATCCCCACAAACTCCTTTTGCGTTTCCAGCGGCACGGATTGCATCTCCAGCAACTCCGAGTAGGTGCGGATGGATGTGAGCGGCGTACGCAAGTCGTGCGCTACCGTAGCCAGAAATTCGGTCTTGAGGTTGTTGGCGTCGGCCAACTTTTCGTTGGAGACCAACAAGTCCCGCCGGGAGCTGTGCAATTCGTCTATCATCCGTTTGGTTTTTATGTGGGAGCGTACGCGCGCCAGCAGTTCGTCCTGCTGGAACGGCTTTAATATGTAGTCGCTCGCGCCGGAATCGAGCGCCTCTTTCAGCCTTGCAATCGCTTTTGCAGTCGTTACCAGCACCACCGGCACGTTGCGCGTTTTGGGCAGTTGCTTTATCGCCCGGCACAGCGCGATACCGCTCATGCCCGGCATATGCAGGTCGGTCAGCACCATGTCGGGAGTTATCTTTTCCAGCATCTTTAACGCTTCTTCGCCGGATTGGGCAAGATAAGTCTCGTAGCCCTCGTTTTCCAGGAAATGGGACATCAACCGCAATACGGTGGGGGAATCGTCCACCAGCAACAACTTGCCGGCGCGCTCCCTCTCTACGCTCTCGAATATGCCTTGCACGTACCGGGCAATGTTTTTAGGCGAGGCTGTAACGGGGGCGAATTCCGTAATCCCGGCGTTGGCCGCGCTCTCCTTGTCCGCTGGCGTAAGTTTGCCCACCAGCGCAAGCGCCATAAATCCGTCCATAGGGTAGTCCGTGCGGATATCCCGTAGCGCCTTGAATTTTTCTTCCTTCCGCATTGAGAGGTCGATAACCAAAAAATCGGGGTTTCTCTCCATCAGCGCATGGAAGCTGTCGGGACTGAATGCTTCCGGGATGACTTCGTACCCCAGCCGGGCGAAAGAATTGTGCAGGGCGAAAATGTTCCCCGGCTCCACATCAACCAGCGCCACCATCATGGCCCTGCGGAAACTCTGCCCCCCCTGGGTTCTCTGGAATTCCCGCAACTCCTCCAAGAATTCCTCTTCAGCCATGACGCTGTTTGAGACCAGCAACTCCCCGAAAAACGGCCTCAGCTCCTTTTGCAGTTCCAGCAACGAATCCACCTGTCGGGGCTTGAGCATATTGAGGTTTATCGCCACCTCACCGAACTTCTGGCCTGTTTGGCGTTGCTGGGCACGGATGGTGAAAACATCGGCAAGGGAAAGGAACTTGTTATCCACGGCGAGCTTGCCCATAGGGAGGATGCTTTTTTTCTGTATGCTACAAATACCTTCCACGTCCTTCTGGCTAATCCTACCTTTGGATACCAGGTATTCCCCGAAAAGCATTTTTCCATTGCTACTCATTGCAGTAGGCCGATTTTACCTTATAATCCACCAATACGTTATGGGAGAATGGCTACGCCGTGCCACTTATATAATACCTTCCACACGGTTACTCTGTTTCGCTTCTTCAATTTCTCCTCCATCTTTTTCATAATATCCTTATAACATCTCGGATAGCGAAAAACAAACGAAGATTGTAATATTGCCGCACTTTTTCCTATGGAATGGTGGAGGAGGAAATATTCGGCGTGGTGCGCGTCGGCTTATGGGTGTGTGGTGGTATTCGGGAATGTGCGGACTTGAAGGGCAGGGTATCCAAGTGGGGTGGGCTTTATTTTGAGCCGTATTTCAGCGAGATTATTCGGTGCGCCATCGCGCCCGCCCCGAAGCCGTTATCTATATTTACCACCGCTATGCCAGCCGCGCATGAATTGAGCATCGCCAAAAGCGGGGCTATGCCGTCCAGCGCCGCGCCGTATCCTACCGAGGTCGGCACGGCGATAACAGGACGCGATACCATGCCACCCACCACGCTTGCCAGCGCTCCGTCCATACCCGCCACGACAATCACGCAGTCGGCCTCTTCCAGCCGCCCGCGCTGATCCAGCAGGCGGTGTATGCCAGCCACGCCCACGTCGTACACCGTTTCCGTTTTTACTCCCATGATGTCTGCCGTTACCGCCGCCTCTTCCGCAGTACGTATGTCCGACGTGCCAGCCGTTATCACCAGCAACTTGCCTATGCGCGGCTTCTTCTTTTTCTCAATCGTCACTGCGCCGCTCTGCTCGTGGAACACCGCTTTGGCATCGATTTTTTTCAGCGCCTTGTACCCCTCCTTGCCGCAACGGGTAACGAGCAGGGAATCGGAGTGCACCAGCAATTTTTTGGCGATGGCGGAGATTTGCGCCACCGTTTTGCCGGGCGCGTAGATGACCTCGCAAAACCCCTGCCGGTGTTGCCGATGGTGATCCACTTTTGCGAACACTATATCTTCGTATCCCATGGCGCCGATTTTATGCGCGGCTTTTTCCACGGAAACTTTTCCGGCTTTCAGTTCCTGAAGCATTTTTTTCAGCGCGTCTTTGTCCATATCAGTAAAACTCTTCTTTCAGTTTGCGTTTCATCAGGTCGGCAACAGCCGCCTTCGGATTTTTACCCTCGTGGCAGACCATGTACACCTCTTTGCACACTGGCATATCCACGTTTTTTATTTTCGCCAGCTCGTATATGGCGCGGCTTGTCTCCACCCCTTCGGCAACGCTTTTCATGCCGGAAGTTATTTGCTTTACGGTTTCCCCCCCGCCAATCCGCATGCCCACAGTGCGGTTGCGGCTTAAATCTCCGGTGGCGGTCAGTATCAGGTCGCCGATGCCGGAAAGCCCGGCGAAGGTCGCCTCGCGTGCGCCCATGGCTTTCCCCATCCGTATCATTTCCGCCAGCCCGCGCGTCAGCAAAGCCGCTCGCGCATTCAGCCCCAGTTTTAGCCCGTCCGATATTCCGGCGGCGATGGCGATTACGTTTTTCGTGGCGCCGCCCAGCTCAACGCCTATCATGTCATCGTGGGTGTACACGCGCATCCGGTGGTCGCTTATTATTTCCTGTACTGCGGATGCGGCGGCTGGCATGCGCGATGCGGCGGTAACGGCGGTGGGCAGGCCCAGCGCCACTTCGCGGGCGAACGACGGCCCGGAGAGGCAGACCAGGTTTTGCGCCGCTTGCGGCAACAGCAGTTCGTCAAAAATTTCCGATGGCATGCGCAACCGCCCGTTTTCAATCCCCTTGGTGGCGGATACGATAATCGCGTCCGGCGGTATTTGTTGCGCCATACTTTTGATAACGCCTTCCATCACGTGGGATGGGACAACGAAAAAAATCACGTGGCTCTTACATGCGTAGGCCAGGTCGCTGGTTCCCCCTATTTTTGCGTCCAGCGTTATGCCCGGCAGGAACACCGCGTTGGTATGTTTTTCGTTTATCTCCTGCGCCACTTCTTTTTCGTACGCCCACAGCGCAACGGGAACCCCCTTGCTGGCAAGCTGGTTGGCTATTGCGGTACCCCAGGCTCCGCCGCCTATGACCGACGCAGGTTTTATTTCCATGCGGCTATTAGATACGCCCAAACGGTTGCGCGTCAACTGCCGTAAATAAAGCCTCCCCCCCTTTATCAAATTGTAGAGACTACTTTGAGACCGTTAATAACCACAGAGACACGCGAGACACCGAGGCGCGGCCTCAAAACCGGAAGAGGAATATCCGTTACCGGCGGTTTCGAGGCACTACTGTTGTTGGTAGCGTAAACATGTTTGCGCTTCGTTGCTCCGCAACGAACGACAGGCAGGAATGCCTATCCCACCAATGCAGGACTGCCGCCTATCTTGGCGACTTGGCGGTTCATATTCATTCCCTGCGGCTCCATGGTTACGTTGTCCGCAAGGAAGTCCCTTGAATGCCGTCGCGAATGCCTGTACTCTCTTCAAGTGGAAATAAAGGAATATCGGTACCAAGGCTCTAAAACGATTGTCTCCGTCATACACCGTGGGCACCCGTGGATACACCGCGACGCCCTTAGTAGCGCGGTGGATGCCATTCCGCCCGCCAGCCTGGTGCGGATAGTGGACGGGCAGAACCATTTTGCGGCGCACGCCATTTACGAGCCGCACGGTAGTATCGCCATGAGGATTTTGCTATCGCAGGACCCGTTCTCGGTAGACCAATTGCAAAACCGCCTTTTGCGTCTCATCAACAAGAAGATGCAAAAAAAGGGGGAGTCCGAAGCTTTCCGCCTCATCAATGGAGAGGGAGACGTGTTCCCCGGCCTTACCTGCGATGTGTACGGAACCATGCTTGTCTGGCAACCTTACTTGCAGTTTTGGGATGCTCTTTTGCCAGCTCTTGCCGAAACGGCGCAGATCGCGATGGTGCTGGATAGGCATATTGTCCGGCCTCCCACGCACCGGCGGATGGCCCCATACATGCTCAAAGGGGAGGAACCGGCAGAACCGGTGGTGTTTTCCGAAAACGGCACGAAGCTTTGCGCCTGGCCCCTTACAGGGCAGAAGAGCGGTTTTTTCCTAGACTTGAAAGAAGTCCGGCTTTTGCTACCGGATATCGTTAAAGGCAGGAGCGTTTTAAACTGCTTTGCCAATACCGGCGCGTTTTCGCTTATTGCGCGGCACCGTGGCGCGGGGCGGATACTATCTTTGGAGAGCGATGCGGGTTGCCAGAAAATGGCGGCGGCGCAGATGGAAGCAAACGGACACACCCTGCCAGCAGACGAGTGGAAGACCGCCGATGTTTTCGATATGTTGCCGCATGTGGTGGCATCCGGCCAGAAATTCGACGTGGTGATAATAGACCCGCCAAACATGTGCACAAAAAAATCGTCACTCGCCCCGGCGTTAAAAGGGTGGGAAAAACTTCTCCGGCTCGGCACCGAGGTCTTGGGCGCAGACGGGCGGATTGTCGCCATAAACTGCTCGTCGTTCATGTCGAAAAAGCTGTGCGATGATGCGGTGAAGGAATTAAAGTTGAAGACGGAGCGTTTCGGCGGCCTGCCAGCCGACCATACGGTGCGCAAAAATTTCCCGGAAGGCGATTACCTCAAGTGGTGGCTCTACACCAAGTGACGCAAAGCGCAGCTTAATTCCTGCCAGTATCTATTGGCTAATAGTTTATCCCGGAAAATGCAGTTGAAATTGCGCGGATGTGCGCGAAGTTTGTTCATTTTAACCTGTTTATTCTATGCTTCTTAGCGTTTTTTAGCTACGACACTAAGCGGTGTGCCGTCCCGAGCGTGGTAGCAATGCTCTGCGGCGGGGAAACGCGCGTCCCGCACTTCGTCAACGTATTCCTTGAATGCGTTGACCGCCTGTTCCCGCATGTTGACGTATGTTTTTACAAAGCGTGGGTGCGGCCCGTCCGAGATGCCAAACATATCGTGCATCACCAGTATCTGCCCATCGCACCCCGCCCCCGCGCCAATGCCTATGGTAGGGATGTGCAACGATGCCGTAACAACCGCTCCAAGCTCCGCCGGAACAGCCTCCAGCACCAGGGAAAACGCACCTGCCTTTTCCACTGCCTTTGCATCCGCTATCAGGCGGCGGGCGGCTTCGGGCTGTTTTCCCTGCACACGATAACCGCCAAGCTGGTGCACCGACTGCGGGGTAAGCCCCACATGCCCCATCACCGGGATTCCGGCATCCGCAATAGCGCGGATAGTGGCGGAAAGTTTTTCGCCACCTTCCAGCTTCACCGCTTGCGCTCCCGTTTCCTTTATCAGGCGACCAGCGTTTTCCACAGCTTTTTCTTTTGATACCTGGAACGACATGAACGGCATGTCCACCACTACCATCGGCCTTTTTACGGCGCTGGCAACGGCGCGGGCGTGCAACACCATTTCGTCCATGGTTACAGACAGGGTGTCGGCCTTTCCGTGCATAGCCATGCCTACGGAATCCCCCACAAGTATCAGGTCTACCCCCGCATCTTCCATCATGCGGGCAAATGGCGCGTCGTAGGCGGTTAGCGCGGTTATCTTGCGTCCCTGGCGTTTGAATTCGGCGAGTTTCAGCGTCGTGATTTTGTCCATTGTAGCTCCCGTATTAAATGGGAAAGAAAGAACTGCCCAAACGCGCCATGCGGTCGGCGGTTTATTTGACGATAGGCTTTTCTCTCCGTCCCGGTCAATTCAAATTGATCCAAGCGGATTAAAAAATTCCCTTCCCTTAACCGGGTGGGAAATTTTATCCAGCAGTTTCCTGAAGTCTCCTTCGTTTTTCACAAAATCAATGCCATTCGTGTTCACCTGCAAGGCCGGGCCGCGGTCGTACTGGAAAAACCACTGGTGGTAGGCCTGGTTGACCTCCTCAATGTACCTTTCCGCAATACCGCTCTCGTAGCCTCGGCCACGTTTGTTTATCCGCCGTATCAGCGTTTCCGTTTCCGCCGAAAGGAAGATTACCAAATCGGGACGTACCAGCTTTTCCTCGAGCAAACCGTACAGGTCATTATACAACCGCAGTTCGTGGGAATCCAGATTAAGTTGCGCGAAAATACGGTCTTTTTCCAACATGTAATCCGCCACCACCATCTGCTGGAAAAGGTCCACTTGGTTAGCGTCCTGCAACTGGCGGAAACGCGAAGTAAGGAAAAAAATCTGGGCGCTGAAAGCATATTTAGACGGCTCTTTATAAAAGCCGGATAAAAACGGGTTTTCCTCCGCCTGTTCCATAATAGTCTGCGCGCCAAAATGTGCCGAAAGCAGTTCGACAAGCGATGTCTTGCCGACCCCTATCGGCCCCTCGACTACGATGTAATTATAAATAGCGCTCAAATATCCCCCAGCGATAAAGGCAAAGAACTACCAGTGCGGGGACGCATCCTGGCGGATGGATTGCTGGCCTGCCACCCTCTCGTTCATCTCCCGGCTTGTCGCGCCCGATACCGGATGCACAGCGTCCGGCGCTATTTCCGCAAGCGGCTCCAAAACGAAGCGGCGTTGCTCCATGCGCGGATGCGGCACGCTGAGCCTCGGGTGCAAAACCACGCTACGCCCATACAGCAGTATGTCCATATCTATCACCCGTGGGGCTAGCTCCCCCTTTTGGGTACGCCCCATGTTGCGCTCCACCTCTTCCAGCCTATCCAGCAATTCCAGCGGCGAAAGCAGGGTGGTTATCTCCACCGCGCAGTTCAGGAACCATTGCCCGGTATCCATCCCCACCGGGCTGGTGAGGTAAAACGATGAGGCGGAATTGATATCCACCCCATCCATCAGGCTCAGCGCCCGTAACGCATCGTTGATATTTGCGCGACCATCCCCTTGGTTTGAGCCGATGGAGAGGAACACCTTTTCCCCAACGCCAACTTTGGGATGTATAACGCTAGAATTCAAACCCGACTTCCTTCAGCCGTTTTGCCAGCAAACCTAAAACGCGATTCTCGTCCGCCTCGTCTTTCGCCACAAAGGTGGAACCAAAGCGCAGGTAGTTCCCCACCATATCTTCCGGCACCGTGGAGATAAGTTTTTCCTTTATCAGGTATTGGCTACACTCTTCCGCATTGGCAAATTTCGGGCCGCCTTTTATCCCCTTGGGCGCAGGCACGAAAAGGTAAAACGTGCCACCCGGCACCTGCGCGTCGAACCCCACATCCCGCAATGCGGCAACCATGGCCTTCAGCCTTCTTTCGTACTTGGCTACGGTACGCGCCGTTATCTCCGGGTTTTTCAGCGCCACTATGCCCGCCCGCTGGATGGCGGCGAACTGGCCGGAATCGCAGTTGTCTTTCACATGAGCAAAGCCAGCAACTATAAGCGGGTTGCCGGTGACAAAGGCAAGCCGCCAGCCCGTCATGTTAAACGCCTTGGATAGCGAATGTATCTCCACCCCCACGTCTATCGCACCATCCACGGAAAGGAACGAGAGCGGTTTCCGTCCGTACACCAGCGCACCGTAAGCGGCATCCTGCACCACCACGATGTTGTTCTTCTTTGCAAAGGCCACAACCTTCCCGTAAAACTTCACATCCGCCATCGCGCCTGTGGGGTTGTTCGGATAGTTTATGTAAAGGAGCTTGCCCCGTTTCAGCTTATCTTCCGGCACGGAATCCAGGTCGGGCAGGAATCCGTTTTTGCGCTCCAGCGGCAGGTTGTACACCTCTCCGCCGTAGTAGGAAGTGTGCGTCCCCATAACGGGATAGCCGGGCACCGTCATAAGCGTCACATCTCCCGGATTGATGAATACGCTCGGCATCATCGCCAACGCCGGCTTGGAGCCGATGGCGTGTATAAACTGCTTGACCGGATCCAGCCCATTCACGCCGTACACCTCCGACATGTATCTGGCGGCGGCCTCTTTAAACTCCGCTATGCCGTTATCGGTGTACCCACGGTTTTCGGGCTTCGCGGCCTGCGCCGCCAGCTCGTCCACCACTATCTTGTCCGCCATCCAATCCGGCTCGCCCACCCCCATATCTATCATTTCTACGCCGGGGTTGGCGGCAAGCGCGTCTCTCTTGGCGCGTTTTATCTTCTCAAACTTGTATATCTTGTCCTCTTTGCCGAAGTTGGCCCCACCGAGCCTTTCGGCGAAAAGTTTCTGTATGAATGATTCGGCCATAGCGTCTCCTAATCTGATTTTTCGATGGTAAAACGAGATAGTACGGTATCTTTCGTGCCGCGTCAACGCCCCGGTGTGCGGCAGGTTATCGCAGGGAACCGAGCAGGTATTTCAGCGCGACAAACAGGGTGCAAAACGCCAATATCCCCTTAATTGCCCTTTCCGGTACTTTTTTTTGCGCCATCGCCCCCAGATAGCTTCCAGCCAACCCACCGACACCGAAAAAAAGGCCCAGCATCAGGTCCGGCGCCACCGCCATGTGGGGATAATACGGCGCGACAACGAGAAAAAATACTACGCCAAATAGCGATGTGACAAATGTGGACAACAGCACTGCCCCCGCCACAGTATAAACTGGCAAGCCCATATACGCGACAAAGAATGGGGAGATGATGGAGCCGCCGCCTATGCCATATATGCCACCTGCGGCTCCCACCAGCAGGCTCATGATAAACACGGCATAGGCGGATACGCTGTATGTTTTTCCATCGAACTCGTATTTCAGTATGGAAGCAAAATAGGGGCTGACCGATAAAACCCGCATCCCCTTTTGCGGCGGTGCGGAACGGAGTGAAGCCTTTTTCCCCAACATGTCGTACACCAACCGGCAACCGAGATACAAAAGGACAACACCGGCAAACATTTTAAACTCAGCCGGGTCTGGCAGATACCGCACCCGAATGTAAACCCCGCCCAAAACGCCGGGAATGGTGCCCGCCACCACCACCAGCGCCAAGGGCCAAACCATCCGCCCCTCTCGGATGTAACGGTACACGCCGCCTGGAGTTGCAACTATGTTGTACAGGTGGTTCGTAGGAGTAACGGCGGGGCTGGTGAACCCTAGGTAGTCCATCTGGAATGGAAGGAGCATAAACGCGCCGGATACCCCCGCCATGGAAGTGAAAAGCGAAATGCAAAAGGCAACCAACGGCGGCACGAGGGGGTTTACGTATATACCGGCGGTCACAAAGTGCATTTTTTCTCTCCTAAATTCCATGCAGGCCGGGATGCCGCCCTTATCTCCCGAATTGCCCGACAATTTACAGTTTCCGCAAATTTACCATATACTGGGGACAGCATGATAGCTGGTCACTTAACCGTCACTTACGCACTGCGCCAGGGATTGAGAACAAAATTCCCGGCTGTGGGGCGGTTGCACCTTCCGGCGCTTCTGGCAGGGGCGTTTTTGCCGGATTTATTGGACAAGCCATTTTCATACGCGCTTAACCTGCCTGGCAGGGGAATTGCCCACTCCATATTCGTACTCGCGCTTTTGTTCTATACCCTTTCCCGAGTGTTCCCGCAACACCGTAATATCGTGGCGGCGTTGTTGGTTGGGTCGGTGATGCACCTCATCGAAGACCTGCCGTACCCGCATATCTTTTTGTGGCCAATGCTGGGAGAGTGGCAATTCAACCACCACTACGGTTTTTTAGAATCCATCCGCCGCTACTATTCAGGCGGCTTCGACGCCACGATGACGCTACTGCTGGCACTTGAAGTAATCAGCTACCCGTTTTTCTTTTACTACCTTTTGCGAACCGAGCGGAGGGCGGAACCTGCGGTCGCCGACGCATCGCAGGCCGCATAAAAGGAAAAGGCCGATGCCGCTTTGTTCCGTTTCCACCTCGTGGCGATCCGATAAGATTGCCAACGCCAGAGCTTTGGTGGAAGCGGTAAAAGAAACAGGCGTAAGCGCCCTGGAACTTGAATTCAGGATGGCTCCCGAAACTTTTGCGGAAATAAAAAAACACCGCTCCAAATGGGGTATCGAAATTTCCAGCCTCCACGCCATATGTCCCGCTCCGCCCGGCAAGGGAAGTGGAGCCGAAAGGTTTGCCATAAGCGAACTGGACGAGGAGAAACGCAAAATCGGCGTGCAAGACATACTGGCGACAATGCAAAATGCCTCTGAAATAGGGGCGCGAGCCACCGTGGTGCATTGCGGGTACGTGGATATGGAACGGGATGCCAACTACGCAATGATGCGCCATTACGATAGCGGCGGAATTTCCGGAGCCGTAGCGCAGGAAACGTTGCGGGAAGTGATGCTGTCGCGCACCAGGCAATCGAAACGGAACTTCGGGCAGGCGCTGAAAAGCCTGGACGAGATAAACCGGGAGGCGGTACGGCTTGGCATGAGTGTGGGGATAGAGAACAGGTACTACCTGAACGAGTTTCCGATTTTCGAGGAGCTGGGAATTATATTCAACATGTTCGACGGCGGCAGGCTGGGCTACTGGCACGATGTGGGACACGCGCACACTATGGAAACGCTACACGGCATACCGCAGGAAAAAATGCTGGAGACTTTTTCGGACAACCTGGTAGGGATGCACCTGCACGACGTGATAAACGGATACACAGACCACAACGAGCCGGGATGCGGCGCAGTGGATTTCGACATGGTTAAAAGGTACGTCAAAGACGATACCATACTCGTGATGGAACTAAACCACCGTGTATCTCCGGAAAATGCGCGGCGTGGCGTGGCATTTTTACGCGAAAAGGGAATTTTCCCGCCAGCCTGAAAACCGCCCCAACTACCTAAAGCATGCTGGCGATTATCGCCGCCACCTCGCCCGCCCCGGTGCCGGGGTCTGTTTGGTGCTTTGCGGTGAAGGGCGGTATCTGCCCCAAATACGCCCCGATGCCGCCGCCGAGAAGTTCCTCCTGAGAGACAAAAACAGCCGGAAAATATTTTTGCATCTCCTGCGAAAGAAGATCGTACTCTGCGAACCTGCCGCGCGAAGTGTAAAACATCGGAGTGCGGTTGAGAACGCATGCGCTACAGATGCCGTATCCGGGCTTTGATATTATCGCGTCGCTTCCCGCCACCAGTTCTTCGTGAGTCGCATCCTCATCTGATACCGCAACGATATTCTCGCCCGGCGGATACTGCTCCCCATGAAACAGGAACTGGTAACCATCCAGCCTGCCCAGTTCCATCCTTCCAACATCGTTTATGCCACAACCGCCGAAAGAGACCAGAAACGCAGGGCGACTATCTAACCCAAGCCGTTTGCGAATATCCGCTTTGGGCATGGCGGCGCGTTTTCCTATCAACGATACCGTGTGGGCGGGGCGCAGGCTTGGCAAGCCATACGCAAAAGGGGTGGATACCATGCAGTCCGCCTGCCGATAAAATCCACGCAGTTGGTCGGCAATTTCCCCGAATGCCATTTCCCCGTCCTTGTAAAAATCCAGTATCCAGTCCCACGTAAACGTCGTCACCAGCACGGATGCTATCCCGGCCCGTCGCGCCAGCGGAAAGGCGAGCGGCGCGATATCGGAAACTATCACGCCGGGCTTTACCTCGCGACAGATTTGCAAACCGCGCCGCACCCATTGGTCGGATGCGGCAAGGAATTCCCGCCATCTTTTTAGCGTGGACGGCAGATCGTTGCCCAAGCTATCTACCTGCACTACGCCTATATCGCACTCAACATTGCGGTACCCAAACGGGACGCCTTTAAGGTTTACGTCGAAAATAAAACGGGGTGCGGAGGAAACAATCTCGCAAAAATGTCCCATGCCGGAAAGGGCGCGCACCACTTGAGCCGAACGCACCGCATGGCCGAAGCCGTGGCCGCTGACGAAATACAGTATGTGCGCCAAGCCTACTTCAGCCGGAAGCGCACGTTATCGGCAAGCCTTTTCCCGCCTATCCGCACGGCGGCAAAAATCAACACATCGCGCGTTCTGTTGCCGGGCGGAGCCAGGGTAAGCGCATCCGCTATCTCGACAAGCTCCACGCTCGCAAGCGGCTGGGCCGAAATCATTTCCCTCATTCCAGCCATAGCCTGGGCGCATGACGCGCCGCTTTCCATCTCTCGTTTCCCGTGGGAAAGCGCACGGAAAATCACCGGCGCGGCCTTCCTTTCATCCGGCGTCAAAAGGGCATTGCGCGACGAACGCGCCAGGCCATCCCTCTCCCTCACAGTAGGGCATTTTCTAACTGTGACGGGAATATTTAAATCGGCCACCATCCTCTCTATCAGGACAAGCTGGTGCGGATCCTTCAGCCCGAAATAAACTTTGGATGGACGCACCAGTTGGAGCAGTTTCAGCACCACCACCAGCACGCCCTTGTAATGCCACTCCAGCCCTTGCGGTTTCAGCCGCTGGAAAAATTGCGGTAAAGTCACCCCCGTCTCGAAACCAGCCGGGTACATCTCCTCGGCGGACGGCGCAAACACCACGTTAGCCCCTGCCTTGCGCGCTATTTCCAAGTCCACTTCCAGGTTGCGCGGATAGGCAAGGTACTGCTTTTTCCTGAATTGCAGGGGATTTACGAAAATGGATACGGCGGCTACCCGGTTTTCGGAGCGCGCCTTTTTTATCAGCGATACATGCCCGTCGTGGAGGGCGCCCAGCGTTGGTACGAAGCCGCATATGCCCCCGTTTTTTTCCGCCCACCGCCTCATGGCGGGCACGGTGCGGATAACGGAAAATTTTCCCGGTTTTACCATGGATGGGCGGCTAACTTTTTTCCCCGTGGAGCGCGGCGGCAAGGCGCTTGGCATCCTCGCGTAGCCGGTCAATCTCCTGCACGAGAAACTCCCTTTCGTAGCCGATTTGGGGGCAGGTACGCCCTTCCTCGTCTTTTAGCGCAAGCATCTCCGCATACGCCTTTTCAAGTTGCGTGGTTTTTTTTGCCAGCTCGTTTAGCGAACTGCGCTCACGCGCTATCCGCTCTATCTTCGCTTTTAATTCCTCGACGCTGAACGGCTTCGAGATGAAATCCGATGCGCCCGACTCCACAACGTCAACATAGGAGTATTTGGATGAGTGGGCCGTCATTACCAACACGTCCGTACCAGTGTAATCCTTCCTGATAAGCTTGAGGAGTTCCATGCCGTCCATGCTCGGCATGCGGATATCCGCTATCACGATGTCGTAGCTGTTTTCCCTAAGCTTCTCAAGCGCCTGAAAACCATCGCCCGCAACATCGCTGTTTATGCCCATAAACTTGAGTATCCGTGCGACCATTTGTCGCAACACATCCTCATCATCGACAACCAACGCTTTTATATTTTTATGCATCCGCATACGCCAAAAATATGTCCGCAGTCATCCCGCTCCCTTTTTCCCGAAAAAATAGGTCTTGTTCTCTTCACCCTTTAAAAGCCTACCTATATTAGACCTATGGGTAGCCAAAATCAAAACGGCAAGCGTTACCGATATAACCCAAATCTCCACTCGCGTCTCCGACCTAAAAACAAGGCTGGCGACGGCAAGCGAAAGCGGCACCGACACGGCGGCGCCGATGGAGCCGAGAGAAACGTAATTCGTAAGAGCCACTATGGCAAGGTAAACCCCAACCGCCACCAGCAACGGAACCGGCACGATGGCAAGCATCATCCCGGCGGCTGTGGCCACTCCCTTGCCTCCCTTAAACCTGGCGAACACCGTGAAAATATGCCCAACAACGGCGGAAAGCCCGCACACGATAACGGCTTGGAGAGGATCAAGCTCCCCGTAAGCAAACCCGGAAACTAGGGCGGCGGCGACATAACCCTTGCCAATATCCAACGCCAGCACCGCCAAGTAGGGCTTCAGCCCGAATATCCGGTAGAGGTTGGTGGCGCCAGCATTGCCGCTTCCGACGGTGCGGATATCTACCCGACCAAGCAGGTAGCCAGCCATGAGGGCCGTGGGAATAGCGCCCAGTAAGTAGCTAAACGCAACGGCGAGAAAAATGTGCGGCATCCTGTCTCAGACAATAACCCTGTTACGGCCCGATTCTTTTGCTTTATACAGTTTTTCGTCCACCAGCCTGATAATGTCGTCCACAGTCGCCACTCCATCCCCAGACGTGTCTTCCACCCCGAACGAAATCGTAACGCTAAACTTCTGCCCTTCCCATTCGTAGACTGTGGATTCCATATCGCGCCGCATGCGATCCGCAACCATCGCCGCATCTTTTTTGGGCGTTTCCGGCAAGAGGAGAATAAACTCCTCGCCGCCGTAGCGGGCGATGACGTCTATTTTACGCAGGTGCTTTCCCATCATCTGGGCGGTCTTCGTAAGTATCATGTCGCCACAGATATGGCCGTATGTGTCGTTAACTTTCTTGAAGAAATCTATGTCGCTCATCATCACAGACATCTTGGTTTTATAACGCTGGGATCTAGCCCATTCCATGTTGAGGCGCTCAAAAAAATACCGGCGGTTAAAAAGCCCGGTCAGCGGGTCGGTTATCGCCATTTCCTGTATCCACCGGTACTGTAGCGAATTGGACAACGCACTGGTGATATGCTCGGAACCCAGCATCATATAGGTCAAATCCGGGGTATTGAAAAACCCTGTGCTGTTGCCGTTCAGGTTCAATACGCCGATAAGCTTGTCCCCCATCAAAAGAGGGATGCCCAGCGCATAGTCATCACGGTATTTATCCCGTTTCTCCGTCTGGTACCTGGATTTGCAGAAGTCGCGCACGTAGACTATTTTCCCGGTAGATACCACTTCCTCCATAATCGGGGTGGACTCTATCGGGATCTCCATACTGACGGTATCGTCAAAGTCGTGCCGGTTGTTGGCGATGAGCCGCACCTTCCTGCTCTCCGGATCCCACAGGAATATGGAAAAAAAGTCGGATTGGAATATGGTCTTTATGTTCTTTTCTATCCTGCTTACGAGTTCGTCGAACTCAAGGATATTGATGGATCTGGAGAATTCCATCATCGCGGTTATTTTCTGGCGGTACTCATGCTCGCGCTGGAACGAGCGGAGACGGGCAAAAAGCTCGGCATAGTGGAACGGTTTCGTTATGTAGTCGTACGCCCCGCTGTCCAGCCCTTCCACCTTCGACATGGTAATATCGCGGGCGGAAAGGAAAACGACGGAAATATTCTCCGTCAACGGGTCCTGCTTTATCTTCTTGCACACCTCGTAGCCATCCATACCCGGCATCATCACATCCAGCAAAATCAGGTCTGGTCGTTGTTGGCGCGCCAGTTCCAGTGCCTGCCAACCATCCGTAGTGGATATGACCTCGTACCCCTCCCCGCTCACGGCGGTCTCCATACTCGTCAGGATATCCGCCTCATCGTCAACCAACAATATCTTCATCTTGCTCACAACGATAAGGTTATCACACGTTTTACCCTAGCAAGAAACTCGCCAGGATTGTACGGGCGGGAAATAATGTCAGCCGCGCCCATTTCCAGCGCTTTTGCCCTTTCCTGCTCCGTAATGCCATCCCCCAAAAATATCACAGGTATCCGCACGGTGGCCGGAACGCACCGCATATCGGAGAACAAGCCAATAACATCCATAGGCGGCATATGGTAATCCATCAGAATAAGTTCTGGAAGCGTTTCCGCTACTTTTTTCCCGGCTGTCTGGGGCGTATCCGGGCGTACTAGGCAGAACTCGCGGCCAAGTATCTCCTCATCCAGCCTGCTGGCCTCGACGTTGGTAGAGACTAGCAATATCTTGTGGCGCACGGCCATTTCTACAGGAACGGCAAGCACGAACATGGAGCCGCCGGACGGCGCATCCTCGCAGGATATCGTGGCGTTGTGCAGTTCCGCCATCTTCCTGCATATGGCGAGGCCAAGGCCCGTACCCTTGTATTGCCTCTGCACTCCGGAATCCGCCTGGAAATAACGGTCGAATATTTTTTCTTTCAGGTGGTCGGGAACTCCTATGCCGCTGTCCGACACGCGGAACTGTACGGTCTTTTCCGCCACGCCCTTTCCATTCCGCGCCTCCAGTATAATGCGGCCCCCCTTCGGCGTAAACTTCAACGCGTTGGATGCCAAGTTGTCCAATATCTGCGCCAGCATCCGCTCGTCTGCATGGATATGTGGCATTCCCGCGTCGAACTCCATGGAAATCTCCACTCCCTTTTCCTTGCAAGCGTAGCGAAATGATTCGTGCGTAAGCCGCACGATGTACGAAGGGTCCACCTGCTCCGGCTTAAGCGACATCATTTTCGCCTCCAGCTTGGAGAGGTCAAGCATGTCGTTCACCAACATCGTAAGCCGCTCCGCATTACGCATCATCATCTGCAAAAATACCTTCTGCTGTTCCGTGGTTTCGCCTAGGGTGCCGCGCTGAAAATTCTCAACCGCCCCGCGTATCGCGGTTAGCGGAGTGCGCAACTCGTGGGAAACCATGGACTGGAACTCCGCCTTCATCCGCTCAAGCTCCATCTCCTTGGTGACGTCGTGGAGAACCAGCATCCGGCCCATCTGGGCGCCCTCAAATTCCACCGCGCAGGCGCTTATCTCGTACTCGCTGGAAAATATGGTGGCCAACGTATCCGTACTCAGCCCCACCTCAAACGGAGATGAGCCGATGAACGCCACAAGGTCTTGGAAGGTAAGCGCCCCGCCGGCAGGCAGGCGGAAAATGAGGCGCGCCGCCGGGTTGAGCATCTCTATCTCCCGCTGGCTATTAACAAACACCACGCCGTCGGACATCGCGTTCAGGAGGGATTCCATCCTCTGCCGCTGGGATTCCTGGTCTTTCCTCAGTTTTAGAAGGCGGACGGATTGCCTGGCCAGCAGTTCATTGACTGCCCTCATCTCAATATTTTTTTCCATAAGGTCGCGGTTAAGCCGGGCCTGTTCGCGTGTGGCCCTGTACCGCAACATCCCGTTATCCGCCACCTCGGGGATGGAGGACAAGGACTCTTCGCGAGCCGGGATAAACGCTATCGCGCCAAGATTGTACGCATCCTCTGCGGCCTGCCTGTCCTCCTCGCTCCCTACGAGGATGACAGGAAAATCATATTTTCTTTGGCGGATAAGCTCCAAGAAATCGATGCCGTATTCGTCCGGCGCGGGGCGCATGCCAACCACGGCGATATCGTATTCGTAATATTTAAGCTGGAGCAATGAACGCTCTACGGAGGAAACCCAGTCGCAGGATACGGGGACGCTTCTCTTCTGGAAATAGTTCTCTATATGTCCGGCAATGCTGTCGGCGAGCTTTTCGTCGCCATCTACCAGCAGTATTTTCACGCTGTACGCGTCTGCCATCCGCCCCATTTAACCAATCACCATATCCATTCGCACAAGATTATACCCCCGTAGCCAGGCAAGGAAACCAAATCAGCTTTTACCGTAATACCAAAATACCAGGACTACAACAGCCAATGCCCAGCGGTAATAAACAAACATGTTAAGCGGATGCTTGCGCAGGTAGCCCAGCAATATTCCTATTGCAAAAAAACCGGATATGGCGGCGGCAACAAAGCCAGTGGCGAACAACCCCATATCGTAAGCCTCGTGTGTCTTCACCATTTTCACCAAGTGCAAAAG
>JAHFEI010000007.1:0-13168 GCA_023248615.1 Nitrospinales bacterium
AAAATCCTGCCTATTCCCAACTTCTCCGAAGTTGGGAACCGCCACGACTTCATGAGGGCAAAATGTTGTGCAGGGAGACGGAAATAATGCTGGTTTTATAGTCCAACTTCGGAATCGAGGATAATCTCCGCGAGAAGTCTGTCATTCAGAGCGCCAGCGAAGAATCTCTCTTAGTCCGGGTGATATCCTTCGCCGAGGCTCAGTATGACAGGGAATGCTCAAGGATGACGGGGAAGGCCCAGGATGTCGAACGGGGCAGTTCGGCAATCATAAAGGCGGGACGGAGCGGACAGCAGACACTATCTTCGGAAGGCGTTCCATAACGTAGCCAATATCCTCAAACGTGTTTTCACGGCCAAAGCTGAACCGGAGCAAGCCGCGCACGACAGTAGCCGGAATGCCCATGGCAAGCAGGACATACGATGGCTCCGGCGAGCCGGAGGAGCAGGCCGAACCGGTGGAAAGCGCTATCCCGTGCATATCGCACTGTATCGGTAATGCGTCCCCCTCCACCCCCTCTATGCCGATGTTCAGCGTGCCGGGAAGCCGCTTTTCCGGATGGCCGTTCAGCCGCACGGATGGTATCGTCTCCAGTATCCGTTTTTGCAATTCATCGCGAAGCGACTTGATGCGTATGGAATCTTTAACAAGATTTTTACGCGCTATCTCGCAAGCCTTCCCAAAACCGATAATACCGGACACGTTTTCTGTGCCGGGCCGCATGCCGCGCTCGTGGCTTCCACCCGTAATGAGCGGATGTATTTTAACCCCTTTGCGGACATACAACGCCCCCACACCCTTTGGGCCGTGTATCTTGTGGGCGGAGATGGAAAGGAGATCGACCATGATGTCGTTTACATCCACGGGTATCTTTCCGGCGCTTTGGATGGCATCCGTGTGTACCAACGCCCCACGGGCCTTCGCCCTTTGGGCTATTTCCCTCACCGGTTGTATGGTACCCACTTCGTTGTTTGCGTGCATCACCGATACCACAGCCGTGGCGGAATCCAGCGCCGCATCCACCGCGCCAATATCCGCCATGCCGTATTTGTCCACCCCGACAACAGAAAGCCTGTATCCGTTTTCGGAAAGGTAGCGGACGGTATTCAGAACTGCGGGATGGTCAACAGCGCTTGTTATCACCTGCCGCTTGCCGTCACGTGGATGGTTCCATGCAACGCCTTTAATGGCGGCATTATCCGACTCGGTCCCGCCGGAGCAAAAGAAAACTTCAGATGGTTGTGCGCCTATCAGCGCGGCAACCTGTTCCCTCGCGTCTTCTATCCTGGCGCGGACGGAACGCCCGAACCAGTGCCCGCTTGACGGGTTGCCATAATGTTCGCCAAGGTACGGCAACATCGCCTCCAGCGCATCCGGGTGTATCCTGGTTGTGGCGTTGTTATCCAGATATACGCGACGGATATCCTGCGCCATGGCGGCATCCGGCGCGGAACGGGGTGCTGTTGCCATAGGGTACGCCCTAGACGCGCATCCCTTCCAGGTCGGCGTCGGAAATAGCGCGGACTCTCATCACGCTTTTACCCTCTACACCGGCTTTGCTGAGTTCAACGTCTACTTCCATGCCTTCCGGTGCATCGCTGTAGCGTACCGCAATGCTTCCGGCAAGCGTGGTCAAGCCGTTTTCATAGTCGCCACGCACGATAACGCAAGGCCCCCTGTAATCCTTCACCCACAAGAAGGAATCATCATCGCTAGCCATGCGCTTAAGCTTCTCGTTCTCACCTTCATCGCGACCGACAACCACCTTGCACGTGTCGGAAATCCTGAAATGCCTGCCCACCCTCAAAAGTTTGGTGTCGCTTACGCTGGTGTTTTCCGTGTGGGATAAAAGGTCTTTCATCCTTACAGAAAAATGGCGGTCGGTAAGCATACAACCGCCGGATGAGCAAAACTCCTCCTCTTTCATCCCCATTTCCCGGCCAATTTCAATCTGCGGCTTACGCGACCTGCCGGAGATGGACAACATCTCGTTACGGTCTATCCACCCGTTTTTTTCCGGTATGGTAGGCTCCAAAAGCGCGGCGGAAAGCGGACGCACTATCAGCCCCTTCAGCCCGGATTCGTTTTCAATCTGGTGTAGCCTGTTGCGCATTTGCGACATGGGGCGCTGGCTTAACACTTCGCCGGTGAAAATAAATTTTGCGCCGATTTCTTCCATCGCTATCTTGGCCTGGCTGAACATCATTATCCTGCAATCCAGGCACGGGTTCAGCCCTTGCCCATAGCCGAACCTTGGCGCACGGAGCATCTGGATATACTCTTCGCCCATGAACATGGTCTTAATCTCCAGCCCCAACTCGCTGGCCAGCTGGTGGGCCGCACTCTTACAACTGTCCTGCTTTTTGGTGCAGTTACAAAAAGGGCTCATAAAATTGAGTACGGTTACGTCGTAGCCAAGCTGGATCATAAGCTTCACGGCTATAGTGCTGTCCAACCCGCCTGAAAGCAGGCCAAGCGTCTTTATCTCTTTTCTCTCCATGGTGCTACTCCTATCCTAAAACCGAAGCTTTATATCTATCAGCGCTTCTTTCTTCAGGCGCTTCAGCCAATCTTCCCGCACCGTTTGCAGGAGATCGGAGTAAATCCTGTTCTCTATCTCTCCCTTAACCTTCTCGAACGGGACAACATCGGACACCGACTTGCCAACAACCTTTATCAGGTGGTACCCGTATTGTGTTCGCACAGGCTCGCTAAGCAGGCCAATTTCCTGGGTGAACGCGGCCTTGTCGAATTCCTCCACCATCTCGCCCTGTATCACTTCGCCCAGGTCGCCACCGACATCCCTAGTCGGATCGTCGGAATATTTCTTTGCGGCCTCCGCAAAATCTAGCCCGCCAACAATTTCCCGGCGTATGGAATTAATCTCCTCCAACGCCTTGTTCCAATCCTCATCGGTGGCTGTTTTCGCCAGATACTTCAGGATGTGGCTGGCACGCACCTTGGGCCTATCCGTGAAAATGGCCCGGTGGGTATCGTAATACTCCCTCACCTCTTCCGGCGAGAGCTGCACCTGGCTACGCACCTCCATGGAAATGACCTTCCGCGCGATAATCTGGTCTTTCAGCATGGTACGGTACCGCTCCATCGTCATCCCAGCACGCCCAAGAAGCTGTTCAAACTCTTCTCCCTTTGCGCCGGTACGCTTTTGGAACTCCTCCACGGCCTGGCTTACCTCCTGGTCGGCTACCTTTATCTCCTTTTCCTTGCCGTACTGCACCACCAGCTTTTCCTCAACGAGCATATCCAGCGCCATCCTCAACGACTCCTTTTCGCTGAGCGACGGGTCCGGGTTGGACGCGTTCATCTGGAACTGGCGTTCGCGAACCTCGCTGTACAGCACTATCTCCCCGTTTATCTCCGCAGCGATACTATCAATATGTTCGCGTGCGTGGGCAGGGACGGCAATAAGCCAAACGGCAATCAGAGCCGATAGAGCCGATCCGTAAAAACTTCTATCTTTGCGTTCTTTTTTGTTTCTTGTATCCATTCTTCAAACTTCTTCTCCAATTGTTCCTGAAAGACGTGATTATATATCTGTTCCTTCGATTCAGCGAATGACATCTGTCTTGGTTTCGCAAATTCCGTAACTTTTAGAAGGTGAAACCCATAAGGAGACTCCACCACCCTGCTTACCTCTTTCTCCTTAAGCTTGAATATTGCGTCATCCAGTTCCTTTGGCATCTGTCCCTGCGAAACCATACCAAGGTCGCCCCCGTGGGAAGCCTCCGGGCTTTTTGAATATTTACGCGCCGCATCGCTGAAATCCGTCCCTGTAACAAGCTCCCCCCTGGCTTTTTCTGCATCCGCAAAAGTGGAACAGAGAATGTGGTACGTACGAGCCTGTGCCGGTTTTTTGTAATCATCAGGATGGTCATCGTAATATTTCTTAAGTAATGCTTCGGGGACCTCCACCATCGGGGTTATCTTGGAAGCTATCAGCTTTTCCATTAGGAGGTTCTGCCGCACAGAGTCCTTCCACTCCTCATAGGTCTGGCCCTGCTTTTCCATTATCACCTGTAGCCGCTCCTGCGAAAAACCTTTCAACATCGACTGGATAGCCACAGTCTCCATTTCCTTCGTAACCTTGATACCGGACTTCCCGGCCTCTCCGGCAATTATTTCATAACGGATAAGGTTGTCCATTATGCCATCACGCATCTGCTTTTCCAGTTCCTCATCGTTCACGTCCGAGAGCTTGATACGCTTTTTAAACCTCCGGTACTCCTTAAGGAAAACATCGCCATGTATCTCCTTGCCGTCTATCACGGCTACGATGATATTTGCCGACTCCTCCTTGCTACTTTCCCCCCTGTGGCACGAAACGGCGAACATGGAGAATAACGCAAAAATGACCAAGCCCGTTGCGCCCTTTACTTTAAACATGAAGGCACCAGTCTAAGGCATCAGCAAGGCTGTAGCAACAACTGTTATGGTTTCAAAGTTACCAGCTATCCTTTTGAAATAATGCGTATTTTGTGTTCGGAAATGGCATGGCAACCCTCCGTGCTGAAAGAGGCTCGCCGTACGGCAATCGGGAACGGATACGTGCTGTCGCCTAAGTTGTGCTTTATAATCAAGCTAGGAAGGGGATATGGATTACCACAAAATACTGAAAGTGCCGCCGAACGCGACGAAAGAGGAAATTCGGAAAGCATACAGAAGCTTTGCTTTCCATTTTCACCCCGACAGGAGCAAGTACGATGCGGCGCTTTTTTTGGTGGTGCAGGAAGCTTACCAGGCACTAATGAAACTTCAGGGTGAAAACGCGGAACAGACGTCGGATATGCCGGTTCAGGAAACAACGCCAATCCCGGAACCAGAGCCGAAAAGGGAAGCTCGGCACGACATGTCATTCGTGGCGGGACATATCAGAAGGGCCGAAGTGTGGGGGCCGGATTTCCACATGCTCGGCAAACCGAAAATCCAGGTGGAAAGCTACCCCTGCCCCGCATGCGAAGGGCGCGGGAACATACGGAACAAGTTCAACCTTCATCTGGGATGCCCACGGTGCAAAGGTTCAAGGCTGGTAACCAAAGTGATCATTTGATGGAAAGCCGCGTTTCCCCGTAGAAAAACATCTTGCACGCGTTTCAGGTATAATGGAGTCGGGTGTTCTTGCTGGCTCGTATGGCGTATTCGTTGGGGGGTGGCATCGTGAGCAGAGTGGTGGTAGTTTCCGCGTTATTCGCCTTTATACTGATATCCCCAGTTTCGTGGGCAGATGATATCGAGGATGGAAAAAACATCTTTAACGGGCCTGCCGGATGCCAATCCTGCCACAAGATTACCGACAAAAAAAGCGTAGGAACCGGGCTTGCCGGCAATGCTGGCATCCATACTGATGCGTGGCTACTGAAATGGCTGAATGATCCGCAAACAACCTGGGAGGAAAATGACCGGGAGACGCAGGATTTAAGGAAAAGGGTCGGCAAGCCAAACGAACCCAGAACCGCCATGAAAAAAAGGAAAATCCTGGCTGAAGGCGATTTGAGGGCGCTTATCGCCTATCTGAAATCGCTCTAACCGCCGTTATTTCTTCCTGGCCTTGGCACTTTTATTTTTGGCGCCCTTGCCGATGCGCCGGGTTTTGGGTTGCTCCTTTTCCCCACGCGGGATGCCGCCACCAATAGCGTGCCTGATAACCGCGCCAACGGTCTTTACCGGGATAAAGGTAATGCTTTTCTTTACATAATCCGGAATATCCTGAAGGTCGCTCGTATTGTTAAACGGTATTATCACAGAAGTTATCCCGGCCTGCATCGCGGCGAGGGTTTTTTCCTTCAGCCCGCCTATCGGCAACACACGGCCACGTAGTGTTATCTCCCCCGTCATGGCGACATCGTTTTTCACAGGGTTGCCGCTTAACGCACTGGCAAGCGCAACCGCTATGGTAATACCGGCGCTCGGCCCGTCTTTCGGTATCGCCCCGGCAGGAACGTGGATATGGATATCCGTGTTTTTTGCGAAATCGCCCGGGATGCCAAGTTTTTTGGCGTTTGCCCTGCAATACGAGTACGCAGCCTGCGCAGACTCGCGCATCACTTCACCAAGCTTGCCGGTGAGCGTAAGCGCCCCCTTGCCAGCCATGGTGGTTACCTCTATGTGCATAATCTCGCCACCGAACTGCGTCCACGCCAAACCGGTAGCCACCCCAACCTGCGGTTTCTCCTTTTCCTCATCCCTCAGGTACTTGGGAGTACCCAGGTAGGTATGCACATTTTTAGACGTAACTTTCAGCAAGGCTCGCCCCTTCCCTTCCGCCACTTTCAACGCGTGCTTACGACAAATAGTTGCTATCTCCCGCTCCAGATTCCTAAGCCCCGCCTCCCTTGTATACTTATCGATTATTTCGCGGATAGCATCTTCCGAAAACTTAATGTTCTTTATGGTAAGGCCATGCGCATTTACTTGTTTTGGAACGAGATACTTTACTGATATAGCAAGCTTCTCCTCTTCGGTATAGCCCGACAACGAAATTATTTCCATCCTGTCGCGCAGTGGCGCCGGGATTGTATCCGCCATATTGGCCGTAGTTAGAAACAGCGTTTTTGAAAGGTCGAACGGCAGACCAAGGTAATGGTCTTGAAACGCGTGGTTCTGCTCCGGGTCTAGCACTTCCAGAAGCGCGGACGAAGGGTCGCCACGGAAATCCGAACCAAGCTTGTCTATCTCATCCAGCATATAAACCGGGTTATTGGAACCGGCCTGCTTCATTCCCTGTATGATGCGGCCCGGCAACGCGCCAATGTATGTGCGCCTGTGGCCGCGGATTTCCGATTCATCGCGCACTCCGCCAAGCGACATGCGAACAAACTTGCGCCCCAGCGCCCTGGCAATAGATTTGCCAAGCGAGGTCTTCCCTACTCCGGGAGGCCCCAGAAAACAGAGTATGGGCCCCTTCATGTCCTTTTTCAGTTTGGCTACGCCGAGATACTCAAGTATCCGTTGCTTTACTTTTTCCAGGTTGTAATGGTCTTCATCGAGCACTTTTTTTGCTTTGGAGATATCGATGTTATCCACGGTGCTGGCCGACCAGGGGATTTCGAGCAACCAATCCAGGTAGGTGCGCACCGTGGTGGCCTCCCCGGAGTCTGTATGCATTTTGGTCAGCCTTCTAAGCTGTTTATCCGCCTCCTTGGCGATTACCTCCGGCATATTGGCTTTGTCGATTTTTTCTTTCAGTTCGGTTATCTCCGACATCCGGTCATCCGAATCGCCCAGTTCTTTCTGGATTTGCTTCATCTGTTCCCGCAGGAAGTATTCGCGCTGGGTTTTTGTCAGTTCATCGTGGGCCTGTGTCTGTATCTTCTCTTGAATGGAAAGGAGTTCAAGTTCACGTCCCAGCAGTTCGCTCACCTTTCTCAAGCGTTCCTTCGGCACGGAGGTCTCCAGCACATCCTGCGCATCCTCCACCTTCAGCCCAAGGTTGCTTGCCACCAGGTCGGCCAGCTTTCCGGCCTCTTCCAGGCTTTCGGCTACCGACAGGATATCCGGCGAGATAATCCTTCCTTTTTCCAGCATTTTTGACATCTGTTCCCTAACGGTACGGATAAGCGCCTCGGATTCAACGCCACGCTGTTTTTCCTCCGGCTCCTCGATAAATTGCTCAACGCCGACTTTAAGGAACGGCTTCTGGCTGAGAAACTCCTTGATACGCCCCTTTGCAAGCCCCTGCACGAGTATCTTGACCCGCTGGTCCGGCATCTTTACCATCCGTATTACGGTGACGATCGTGCCAACCCTGTATAAGTCATCGGGAGCAGGGTCCTCTATCGACTGGTCCTTTTGGGCTACTAGCAACATCATCCTGCTTGTGGCAAGCGCCTCGTTTACCGCATTTATGGAGAGCTCGCGGCCCACGTATAGCGGAAGGATCATGTACGGGAAAACCACTATGTCCCGGACTGGCAAAAGTGGAAGCGTATCGGGAATCTTCAGTTCCGGCTGTTCTTCTCCGGGCTTTCCGTTGTCATCTTGCGGCTTGTCAGTCATCCACTTGCACCTTTATGTGATGTAACATTTTTCTCCGATCCTGCATTTTCGGTAATTTTAATACCAACACGCCGTTTTTGTACCTTGCCTCTATATTTTTGGAGTCAATCGTGGAACCAAGCCCGAACACGCGGCGAAACGCGCCAAAGTTCCTTTCGGCACAGTGGAATACCACTTCGCTCTCATGCTGTACAGACTCAGCCTTCACTCCCTCTATGGACAGCTTGTCCCTATCCACCACCACCGAAAGGGTCTTTGGATCCACACCGGCCAAGTCCATCTCGACAAAAACAAAACTGTTGTTCTCGAAGATGTCCATTGCAGCAGACCCGGACTCATACAAATACTTGTCCTGTGACGAAGCGCCGCCATCCGCAATATACCTAAGCTGGTAACTCAAATCGCTGTCTGCCGCGACTTTAGACCAGTCCTTCTTGTTGTGTTCGGACATGGTATGAAGTCTACCATATTGACTGTTTGGGGCTATTAGAATTTAAGGGACGAAAGGTACTCCTTGAAACTAGCCCCCAAATCTTCCCTGCGAAGTGCGTATTCTACTGTGGCAATGAGGAATCCCAGCTTGTCTCCGGCATCATACCGTTTCCCGGCAAACTTGCATCCGTACATCGCCTCGCTGGCGCACAGCCTGTTCAACCCGGCGGTGAGTTGTATCTCCCCCTTCTTATCAGGGACAACGCCGTCAAGCGCGTCGAAAATGGCCGGGGTAAGTATATACCTGCCTATGACCGCAAGGTTTGACGGCGCCTCATCGATGTCCGGCTTTTCCACAAGCCCCTTTATTTTGTACATAGAGTCCATGCACCACTCCGGATCAACAACACCATAGCTGGATACTTTTGCCCTTGTCACTTCTTCTATCGCCACAACGCTAGAGCCCATTTTGTGGTGCACATCCATTAACTGCGAAAGCGCAGGTTCTCCATCGGAGTGGATTATGTCATCGCCCAAAAGAACCGCAAACGGTTCATCCCCAACAAGGTCCTTGACCTTTAGGATGGCATGCCCCAACCCAAGCGGTTCCTTTTGCCGGATATACCAGAAGTCGCACATATCCGAGATTTTTTTTAAGTCCGCAAGCGCTTGCCACTGGTTACGCTTTTCCAGCAGGCTTTCAAGCTCTAACGACCGGTCAAAATGATCCTCTATGGCGTACTTGCCACGGCCGGTTATCATTATTATCTCTTCTATACCAGAGGCAATCGCTTCCTCCACCACATACTGGATTAGTGGCTTGTCCACAAGCGGGAGCATCTCTTTGGGAGACGCCTTGGTCGCCGGCAAAAACCGTGTCCCCATTCCCGCAACCGGGAATACGGCCTTCTTTATTTTCTTTATTTTCTTCATTACTCCCCCCTGTACGCTTATCTGATATTCCACTCAACGCTGATACGCTTGGGCTTGCCGGTATCGGCACAATCAAGCTCGTAACGTCTGGCCGCTACCGCAAATTGCGCCATAGATGCGTGGACAACTCCCCTAATGGCGCTACGTCCGCCCAATATGGCGCCCGACAGGCATAGCCTGATAAAAAGCATTAGCGGCGCCGCACAAATATGCCACATGACGAAAAAAAAGCCACGCGGATGCTGATTGGCATTTGCCGCTACCGCCCCCTTTTCTACGTTGCGCTCCAGTGTCCCCCAAAAAATATCAATATCCCTTGTCACCGGCATTATTAACGCTAATCCCTTTTACAATACTTGGATCTCTTCCAGAGGATAGAGGTGAAAAATACAGCCACTATCCATGTCGCTATCAGACCCAACTTGCGGTTACGCAGTTCCACAAGCATCCTACCGATCTCCTCATTCACCTCTTTACTCAAGGCCGCCACCGTTTGCGCCTGGGTCGCCGATGCCTTGGCATCCAGCGAATGGGCTCCCACCTTCATCTCCTTGTAGATTTTTTGCGCCCTCCCAAGCTTGTCCTTCATGCCAGAGGTCTGGAAACCGCTACCACTCCACTCTTCAATCCCCCGTAGCGCGTACGTTGCGTTCGACAGGCTGTTTTGCGCCTTGCTCAAGCTTTCGTACAGGGCGTTTCCGGTTTCCATCTGGATGGAGTTCTTCTGGTGGCATTGCAGGCAATTCAATTCCCCGCTTGCGGTAAATTTACTCAGTCGCGGCTTTTGGATATCGTGGTTGGAATGGCAGTTAATACAAAGCGGTTTCCCGGTATCCTGGGCGGCCTGCCAATGCCTGCTTTTTTTGTACGCATCGGCCTGCTCTACATGGCAGTCCGCACAAACAAAACGGACACCCAATGTCTGCGGCTTTTGTATGCCGTGGTTGGAGTGGCAATTAAAACATGTGGGGACGCCCGCATCGCCCTTTTCAAAATACGCCTTGCCATGCACGCTTCCCTTATATAACTCGTACTGGTTGTGTGGCAGGCCTTTTTTGGACATCATCTTAACGTCAGAATGGCAAGATGCGCAGGTCTTAACTACGTTCTTCCGGTTTACTGGCGAGAGCGGATCATCAACCTTCCGGATATCATGCTTGCCGTGGCAGCTTACGCAACTCGGAGCATCGTTATCCTTGGCCTCCAGCAGTTTGCGACCATGTACGCTGTACCGGAACTTTTCAAACTGGTCGGATTTGAGGTTGTGCGACCGCATACGCACCGGGTCGGAATGGCACTTGGAGCAAAATTGCGGTATTTCACCGGGAGACGGTTTCTTCTTGAATCCTTGGCTCGGCTCCATTGCCAGCGAGATGTCGTACGGATTGCCGCCATGGCACTCCTGGCAATAGACACCAGCTTTGCCGTGGGCAGACTCCTGCCAGTCCAGCGCCACCTGCTTTAGCACGCCATCCAACTCCATATGGCAGGATACGCAGACATTGTCCGCCTTCTCTTCAGCGTATGCTACGGAAGGCGCAACGGCGAAAACAAGCGCCAAGGCAAAAGGGAAAACAGGCAACCAATACTTTCCAGCCGCCCGGACTTTCCCCCTAACCCCCATTACCTTTTCCTTGTTGTCACAGTAGCGGATTCTGCGACATCGCCTTTATTCTCTGGAACCGGCGATCTACTTCCTTGCGGAACGATTCGACTATTGGAGCGTTTTCTTTTTTCAGGAGATGTTTGGTCTTCCCCATTTTCTCCAGCCACGCCAATACGTCAACCTTATTCCCCTTCTCCTCCGGATCGTAGTTCAGCGTGGTTATGCCGTGCTCTACTTCATACAGCGGGAAGAAATTGCAGTCTATCGCCAGTTGGGTCAGTTCCTGCCCAACTTCGTCGGCATGCCGCCAGTTAAGCGGACATACCGAGTGGAGCTTTCCAAACACCAACCCTTCGTTCCTGGCATACCACTGGGCTTTAGCCGCTTTGCGTATAAGGTCCTTGTAATTGGATTCTGCGGCAGTAAACACGTACGGCACGTGCGTGGCCGCAAAAAGCTGCGCCGTGTCCTTGTGGTGGAACGTCTTGCCGGTGGCGTGCGTCCCCACATTCGACGTTGATGTCTGGTGTCCTATGGGCGTACAGAACGACAGTTGGTGCCCGGTGTTCATGTACCCCTGGTTATCGTATTCCAGGACTATCATTTTGTGGTTGCGGATGGCGGTGCCAAGCGTCGGGCCAAGGCCGATGTCCAAGCCGCCATCGCCTGTCACCATTATGAACGTGATATCTTCGCCCGCCGGTATTTCGCCGCGCCGCTTGCGTTCATTGAACATTTCTAATGCGCCAGAAAGCGTGGGAGCGCCGTTCTGGAAGAGGTTATGTATATAGGTTATGTTGAAGGACGTGTTGGGGTATCCGGTGGTAACAACCATGCCGCACCCTGTATGCCACAGCATAACCACGTTGCCTTCTATCCCCTTCAGGAATGTCCCTATGTTGGGGAATATGCCGCACCCCGGACATGCGCCGTGGCCTGGCGCTATGCGCTGGGGCATGGTGGTCAGTTCCCTTTGCTTTACGCCTTTAACAACAAGTTGCCCGGTTTTCTCATCCTTCACCACACTGATGACGCCCGGCTCGCTTTTTTCTCGCTTAATCGCCGGATTCTTGGTGGGAAGCTGGTAGGAAACATCGCCCGGCTCCGCTCCGAAATAGTCATACGGGGTCTCCGCCTTGCCGCTGGCCGCAGTTTTTAGCGCAAGCTCGAACAACTCAACGGCATCAACATCGTAGAAGTCCCTTCCACCCAAGCCGTATATCCGGCTGAACACAACAGTCCTGTTCTGCGGATCGTCCTTCAGGGCGGACTTCGCGTCCAGCGTCATGGCTCCGCCATTGGCGCCGTAAACGTCGGCACGGTCGAGTACCAGCAACGACTTGAGATTTTTGCACACATTACGAAGCTCTTCGGAGGGGAAAGGCCGCAAAACCGTCGGGTAGATGACGCCGACTTTTTTACCCTTTTCGCGCAACCTGTCGGCGGCCACCATGGCGGTGTCCGCAGCGGAATTCAGTATCAGTATCGCCGCATCGGCATCTTCCATGCGATAGGTTTCCAGCTTGTTGTACTTCCTGCCGGATATCTTCTCCCATTCGGCAAACACTTCGTCTATGACTTTATTCGACGCGTACATGGCCAAGGATAGCTGTTTTTTATTATTTATCTGGTCTGGGTCGTTCATATAGGGGCCAAACGTAGTCGGATTGGACGGATCTACGCTACTGTGGGTATATTTATAGGGACCTATGAAGTCCTGCAAAACCTTATCTTCCTTGAAACGGTAAACGCGGCGCTTTTGGTGGCTGGTGAAAAAGCCATCGTTGGCAACGATGGAAGGCAGGCGGACATCCATGTTCTCTCCCACCTTGGTCGCTATCGCAATCATGTCGTACGTGGACTGCGGATCCTTTGCGCAAAATACCAGCCACCCCAGGTTCAGCGTGCTGTAGAGGTCGCTGTGGTCGCCGCGAATATCCAGCGGGCCGGACACCGAGCGGCAGACGAGGTTCAACACCATCGGCATCCTGGTCCCAGACTGCACCGGCATCTGTTCTATGGAATACAAAAGGCCGTTTGCAGAGGTGGCGTTAAAGACGCGGCCTCCCGCCGTGGATGCTCCGTAGCAGATACCGGCGGCGCCGTGTTCCCCATCTCCGGGGATAAGCACCATCTCGTGTTTGCCGGAAGAGCGCATTTCATCTAGATATTCCGCCACTTCGG
>JAHFEI010000007.1:13178-20988 GCA_023248615.1 Nitrospinales bacterium
GGGTAGTAACCCATAATGTGATAATTCATCTGGGAAACGACCAACGCAGCCATTTCATTCCCGCTAAGGAACTCTACCAGTTGCGAGGGCATACCCGGCCTAGCCCCTTTCACTTCTGTTTTAACCTGGCTCATTTGATCTCCTTTACATCGTTTACGTAACCGCTCTCGATTACGGACTTTTTCACTTCGGATTCAACATGGGTTGTCAGCGCCTCGAATTTGCATATGACCACACATCGCAGGCATCCCTTGCAGTACTGGTAATGTATCCTTTTAAGCACCTGCTCCTGTTTACCTTTTTTGGATGTTTCCGAGGCCCACTCAAAACAGTAGTCCGGGCAGGTGATGTCACACTCGCCGCAACTGGTGCACTTGCCGATATCCAGCACCGGTATATAGCCGGAACGGCTGGAACTGAGGTCTTTGTACATGGAGGTTCCTGCGGCGACAATAACGCCGCCGATAGGCTGGTTAAGGTAGCCAAGCTTCTGACCGGACCTGCTGAAAGGCTGGGGCCGGTATTTGCCGTCGTCGGTGAATTTTTTCATCTTGAACTCTTTTGCGCCACGCTCGAAAGTTTTAAGGTTGGCCGGGACGGTGGCGGCGTATTTCTTTCCGAACGTCTCGACAAGGATTTCCTTTATCGCCTCGGCCTTAATGAAACCGGAAACTTCCGCGATAGTGCCAAGCAGCGCCGTGTTCACTCGCGTTTTTTCCTCTATCGATATCTTCATTGCATCAACGACAACCAACGTGCCGCAGGCAAGCCCCAGATAGTCACGCGCCGCATCCACATCCATGCTGGTATTCAGTATCACCGTAGTATCCGGCCCTACGCCGCTGAGCATGCCGGGATGGCGGGCAATCGATTCCAGGAAAATCACGAGCATGTGCGGCTCGGTTACGGGCGAATTGACGCGCACCGCCATCGATGGGTCGCAAAACCTTACAAACGCGGAAACCGCAGAACCTTTTTTCTCGGAACCGTAGCTCGAAAAATTCGACCCGTTGTACCCAAGCTTCAATACGCCAGCTTCAGCGAGTATTTTGCCGGCAACATTAGCACCAAACCCGCCGATACTTGCCATGCGTATTTCATAGAACCCCAATCCGTTGACTATCGGCAATTTTTGCATCTTGTTCTCCCCAAGTAGTACACCTAAAACCGTTGTGTTTAAATCTCGCGCCGCCCCTCAATGGATTTCACCAGCGTAATCTCGTCCACATACTCAAGGTCGCTACCAACTGGCACACCACGTGCTATCCGGGAGGCCTTAACCCCTAGCGGACGAAGCACCTTGGACAAGTAAAGCGCTGTAGCTTCACCATCCATGGTGGGATTGGTTGCAACTATTACTTCAATAACTTTACCTTCTTTAACCCGTTTTATCAACTGCTCAATCCTCAACAACTCGGGGCCAATCCCATCAAGAGGAGATAAGGTTCCGCCAAGGACATGGTAAAGCCCGTTAAAACTCCCAGTCCTTTCCAAAAGGGCGATATCAAGCGGTTGCTCAATTACGCAGATAATGCTTTTGTCCCGCTTCTCATCGGTGCATATGGCGCACGGCTCCACCTCTGTTATGCCGCCGCACAGATGGCAAAGCTTTACTTTTTCGACCAGGTAGGTAAGCGCACGTGCCAGCAAGGATGTCTGCTGGCTCTTTGACTTAAGGAGAGAAAACACTAATCTTTCAGCGGTTTTGCGACCAATTCCGGGAAGTTTCTGTAACTCCTCGCTTAGCTTTTTTACCGCTTCCGATGATTCCATTTTTTCTAAAACAATCCGGGCAGGTTTATGCCGACTTGGCTCATTGCGGAGTCCAGTTCCTCTTTCAGCACCGCTTCCGCTTTTTTCAGGGCTTCATTGGAGGTATCCATTATCAACTCAGCCAGAATGGCCGGGTCGGGGGTTTCACCAAGAAACTCCTTTCTAACATCCACGGACACAATCTGCTTATCGCAACTTGCCACCACCCTCACCGCCCTGTTTGCCGATTCCGCTTCCACGTGTCGGGAGGCAAGTTTTTGGCGTGTCTCGGACATCTTCGACTTCAGCTTTTGCGCTTTCTGGAAAAGTTCGGCTAACATCCTGGGCATATCCGTTCCCGGCTAGTCGCCGGTTTCCTCCTCAAACCCCGGTATGCCATCGAATAGCTCCACCGCCTTTTGTATCACCGGGTCGTTTTGCATTTCCCTGCGTAACTTCTGGTCGGGCCCGGTTTTTTTCAGCTCTACGGTTTTGGGGCTTTGGGGTACCGGGGCAAGCACGAACACAAGACGCTTCCCCATGCTTTTCTCAATTTCCTTCTCTATCAGTTCGCGGTTGTCTTCACACTTTTGCCTCAGCAATGTCTCACTCTCAGGATAGGACAACACGACCTTCTCCCCCTCAACCGAAAAACCTATCTTGTCAAGATTCCCCGCAAAAGACGGAAGTCTTGCGGCAACGGCAGACTTTAAAGAAACTTCGATCTGGCTTCCCGGCGGCGCAACGGAGGTAGCGGCAACCTTCCCGGCAAAGGAAGCGCGCCCTGCGGCCTGGGGAGATGGCAACGCTACGGACTGCCTGCCATATGATGGAGAAACCGCTGGGCCAGACCTGCCGGGTTCTTGCTGCGGCAACCCCTTCAGCCGTTCCAGTATCTCGGCCACTGGCATAACGTCTTCCAGCCTTGTCATTTTTATCAACGCCATTTCCAGCACGGAAAGCGGGTTTCCCGCAAAGCTGGCCTGCGACTTTGCCCTCAACAGCAGGTCGTAAAACATCTGGAGCCGTCCTGTGGAAATATCCTTTACCAGTTCCTTTATGGCCCCAAGGCTATCCGGAGGTTCACCAAGTATCCCTTCGGGAGCAGAGCTTACCTTGGCTACGGTAAGTGTGCGCGTAGCTTCAAAAAGCTCCCGTATCAACACTCCAACGTCGAACCCGGAGTAATAAAGGCCGTGAAGCTGTTTAAGCGCCGAATCCACATCCCGCGCCCCCACAGCCCGCAGTATGTCCCATATTTTCTCGCGCGAAACAAGACCCAGCACCAAACCAAGAGCTTCCTCGTCTATTGTCTCTCCGGCGTATGCTGCCGCCTGGTCTAGTAGCGATTGCGCATCGCGCATGCTCCCTTCCGCCCTGCGGGATATCATCCGTAACGCGCCGTCTGTTATATCGACTTTCTCGCTAAGCGCAATCTCCCGCAGGCGTTCGGTGATTTGCGTATCGGAAATGGCCCGAAACTCGAAACATTGGCAACGGCTGAGGACTGTTTCCGGCACCTTGGCCTGTTCTGTGGTGGCCATTATAAATACGGTGTAAGGCGGCGGCTCCTCCAGCGTTTTCAGCAAAGCGTTAAACGCCTCCCTCGACAGCATGTGTACTTCGTCTATTATGTAAATCTTCATCCGGCACTTCACCGGCGCATACTGTATGTGGTCGCGAATCTCGTGGACATCTTCAACTTTATTGTTGGATGCGCCGTCTATCTCCACAACATCAATCGAACTGCCGTCCGTTATCTCGCGGCAATTTATGCATACGCCGCAAGGGGTAAGCGTGGAGCCTTTTTCGCAGTTGATAGAACGGGCAAAAATACGCGCCATGGACGTTTTCCCCACTCCCCGCATACCGGAAAACAGGTAAGCGCCAGCTATGCGGCCCATCTGGATTGCGTTCTGGAGGGATCGGACAATGTGTTGCTGTCCCACTACGTCGGCAAAAGTGGCGGGACGCCATTTACGGGCCATGACAAGATAGCCGCCCGAGTCCTTTTCAGGTTTTACCGCGCCGTCTTCCATAGTCGAATGCTGTCTGGCTCCCTTATCCCAACAAAAAAAAATGCCGGGCACCCTCACAGCGCCCCCGACACTCCGCGTACCGTTGCTTCCTTCCGGACCTGGCGGGGTTAGCAGGATCGGGTCGCGTAAGACCCGGCAAACCACTCTCATAAACCTGAAGCGCCAGAATAACACACCATCACCCGGAGCGTGAAAAAAAATGTGCCGTTGTTCTTGGCGCGAACGCCGCCCACGGAAATAAGTTTATACGGCAACCGCCATCAACGCAGGATGGTGGCGCGGAAAGATAAAACAGCCGTATTGTGGGCAGGGCAAAAAGGGCGTACCCGGAAAAGAGAGCCTACCCTTTTGCGCGTGCCTGGCTCCGTAAGGTTTTTGCCTGTACGGAGGTCTCTACTGGTCTAGTTGTACCCGTTTATCCAGCTTCAGGATACCGTTCTTCTCCGCATCCTTGCGCAAGCCAGCCTGCCATGCGAGAACCGCATCCTGCCTCTTGCGGGTAAGCAGGGATTGTTTCACCTGTGCGCGCTGTTTATCGTATTCGGTAAGGTCTGGTATCTTGCGTTCCGCTACACTCATGACATAGTAATCGTCGCCAATATGCACCTTGTCGTATCCACTTTCCTTGAGCGCGAATGCGGCATTTATCATGGTGCCGGGCTGCGGAACTCCCTCGATAGTTCCGTTCCTTTGGACGAAACCGCTCTCTTTAACCTGAAGCCCCGCCTCTTTTGCGACCAAGGCGAAGGCATCGCCCTTGCGCAGACGAGAGATAACGGATTCCACCTTTTCGGCGGCAAGCACCATCCCCTCGTTCTTGCGGTATGCGGCATCTACCTCTTTTGCCACCTCGGACAGCTTTGCCGGGTGCGATGGGATAATATCGACAAGCTTGACGATGTAATAAGTCCCCTTAACGTCAATCGGGCCAGATACCTCCCCCTTCTTCATTCCTGATATGCGCTTTACCAGCGAATCCGAATCGCCAATGCCCTTTATCAATTCGCCGGCACGGACGGGATAAGAAATGTACGGCATTTTATGTTCCTTCGCAAGATCGGAGAAACTCTTCCCGGATTTGTCGGCAAGGAGTTCCGAAAGCTGTTTTTTGGCTATATCCCTGCTCCGGATATCCAGCATTTTGCCCTTTATTATTTGGGCGGCATCCGCATACGGCATCGGCCCGGCCTCACGCCTCTCTTCCGCCTTGATTATGTGGAAACCATATTCGCTACGTATGGGCGAGCTAACCACGCCATTCGCAAGGGAGAATGCGGCTTTCTCGAACTCCGGCACCATCTTGCCCCGCGCGAAAAATCCTAGGTCGCCCCCCTTCTTTGCGGAGCCTGGATCCTGCGAATATTTCTGCGCCAACTTGCCGAAATCGGCGCCACTTTTTATATCCCTCACCAACGACTCGGCACGGAGCCTTGTTTCCGTAACCGCAGTTTCCGGAGCGTTGGGGGGAAGCCGCAAAAGGATATGCCTGGTGTGGATAGCCTCTTCCATGACAAACTCCGCCTTGTGTGATTCGTAGTACGATTTCACCTCATCGTCACCAACGCTTATGCCTGGTCGTAGTGTCTCGGGATTGACGCTTATCAGTTCTACCTTTCTCTCCTCCGGCTGGGTGAAGAGTACGCCATTCTTCTTGAAAAACGCTTCGACATCCTTCTCGGACGGTTTTACCGAGGCGGAAAAAGAAGCCGGTGAAACCACCATGTAGCGCACTTTCAACTGCTCGTTATCCCTTATGAAGCCGTCTTTAATCTCCTGCTCCGTGGCCTGTACGGAATCCGTAACTACCCGCGAGACTTTGCGTATAAGCAGGTCGCGGCGGATGAGTTTCTCGAAATCCTGGGGCGCAAGGTTGTTGGCGCGAAGTACGGCATAGTAGGCGTCCTTGTCGAACCTGCCGTTTTGCTGAAACTCCTTATTGTTTTCGATGTCGTACCGCAATTCGTCATCCGATACGTCTATACCGGCATCCTTCGCCGCTATGAGTTGCAACTTTTCCATTATCAACCCATCCATGGCTGTCCGCTCTACGCCGAACTGCTTTATCATGTCCCTGGAAAGCTCGCCGCCCATAGCCTCGCGTAGCCGTCTTATCATGGAGTCGTAATACCTCCGGTATTCAGCCTGGGTAATCGGGATGCCGCCTACCGTGCCAATGGACTTTTCGCGGTCACCTTTGCCATAACCCCACACCAGGAATATAGTCCCGACAAAAGCAAGTACCAGCAGCCACAACACCGCCTTTACCATCCATCCTGAAGCCCGTTCCCGTATTACATGATGCATCCGTTACTCCCTATTTCCCATGTTCTTCAATTGCCTTTAATTTCTCTTCTGCCAACACCGCCTCGTAAGAGGCCGGGTAATTATCATGTATTTTGACAAGAATTGCTTGAACTTCTTCTTTGAACCCAAGTTTTCCCAAAATCTCGGATGCGCGCCACAAGGCTGTTGGCGCTTTTGTAGACCTCGGATAATTCTTGGCGGTGAGGATAAAAGCGTCCGCCGCCTCCTTAAGTTTCCCCTGGTTGGCAAGCGCCTCGCCCATCCAGTACTGGGAGTTATAGCTTAAATCGGTATTCGGATAGCGCTTAACGTGTTCGCCAAATTCGGCAAGCGCCTGCTGGTAATCCCCTTTCAGGTAATTTTTGTACGCGCTGCCGTAGAGGTCATCGGCGGAAATATTTTTCGGGATTTTTATTTTTTTCTCAGCCCGTTTGTCCGCCTTGCCCTTCTCGACCTTTGCGGCTGGCGTCACATCCGGCGCTGGTGGCGTGGCCTCTGGCGCTGGAGCGACAGCCTCTGGAGCCAGTTCCGCCACGGAGGGTTCGGAAAGCACGGCTTCCGGCGCAGGTGGCAACGCACCCTTTTTCTTTTCCTGTTTTCTGTCCGGCGATGGCTTGCCAAGTTCCCCAACCTGGCTGGAAAGCGCTGAAACAATTTCGACAATCTCCTTGCGGCTTGCCTCCGCCCTCTGGCTACTGACCATAGAAGATTCCATGGAAAGCAATTGCAATTCCCTAATCCTGTCTTCCAGCTTCTTCAGTTTTTCATCCACCTGTTTCAGGTAGTGCGCGTTTTCATCCAGGTTGGCTACAACCGTGTTCAGCTTCATCGTCAGCGCATCCTGGTCGAGTTTTACGTCCGCCTGGTTCCTCAAGAGAACCGCCAGCACGTCCTCAATCCGCTTTTGTGTCTCCTGAATTTCCGTGAGGGTCGCCTTAACGGCGGTCTCCATACCGGAAGTCTGTTTTTCGATTACCTCTACCTTCCCGGCTACGGCGGAATTCTGTTTTTCAAGCGCCTCCATCCTGGTGGCGATATTGCCGACATCTTTCTGCGTGGCGCACGAGGCCAACAGTATGGTTATGGGAAGGAGGTATGTGGTTATTTTCATTTGAGGCTAAAAAGAAAGGGATTCAGGCTACGGCCCAAATCCCCGCTTGTTCCCAAATTTTGCTTTGTCTGGCCCGGTTACTCTTCGCTGAACTGCACACGCCGGTTCTTCGACCAAGCAACCTCGTTATGTCCGGCACTGGCCGGTTTTTCCTCGCCGTAGCTGATGGTGTAAAGGTGGGATTCGCCTACCCCAAGCGAAACAAGATACTTCTTGGCGGCGGAAGCCCTGCGTTCACCCAAGGCAAGGTTGTATTCGGCAGTGCCGCGCTCGTCGCAATGCCCCTCTACTACCACCTTTACGCTACCCATGCCCTTTACCGATGCGGCAACCCTGGCAAGCACCTCACGCGATGGTGTGGTTATCTCGTACTTGTCGAAATCGAAGTATATTTTTTCGAGGCTGGTGATTTGCGGGGCTATCGTGCTGGTGGCCGCCAGCGCGGTAGGCGCCGCCCCGCCGGGTTGCTGTGCAACCTGTTGCGGAGTCTCTTCCTGCTTCATCCTGTCAATATCGGCCTGCTTATTCCTGTCACGCTCTTCCTGCTGTTGCCTTGCAAGCTCATCCGCCGTGGGCTGGGATTCCGTTACACCGGCTCCTTTAT
>JAHFEI010000133.1 GCA_023248615.1 Nitrospinales bacterium
GATGCCGTGGCGGGTATCCCTTCCCCGCCGCGTCTGCCCGAAAATATATTCCAAAGAGCCGTATTGAACTATTGGCTCGCCAGCATTACAATATGCCGTCCGGCAATTGAAATATCTTATGGGACTTATTGAATCGGTTTATATAAGGGAGCTATGGCAAAATTCCTTCTTGAAATCATCACCGAGGAAGTTCCGGCGTCATATGTGCCGGTTTCAATCCGCGCCCTTGAGGAAACCATCACAAAAAAACTGGCGGAACTGGGGCTGGAACATGGCACGGTCGCCTCGTTCGCCACTCCCCGCCGGATAGCGTTAAAGGTTGACGGCCTTCCCGAAAAGCAGGAAACCAGGACAAAAAAAATAAGTGGCCCACCAAAAAAATCCGCCGTTGCCCCGGATGGCTCGTTTACGGGCGTTGCTGTGGGGTTTGCCAAAAAATACGGCAAGGCCGCCGAAGACTTGCAACTCGAATCCACCCCCAAAGGGGAGTATTTCTACCTGATGGTGGAGGAAACCGGCAAGGATACCGCCCGCCTGTTCGAGGAAATCCTGCCGCAGTCTATCCTCGCAATCCCCTTTCCCAAAACCATGCGCTGGGGCAACGGCGAGATGCGGTTTGCCAGGCCGCTCCGCTCCATACTCGCCATACTCGGCGATGCGACGCTCGCATTCTCCATGGATGGGCTTCACGCCGGCAACACCACCATGGGGCACCGCTTCCTGTCGCATGGCAAGATAACCGTAAGCTCCCCGGACGACTACGAAAACCTGCTGGAAAAAGCGGGCGTCACCGCCGCGCCGGAGAAAAGGAAACAAAGCATCCTGCGCCAGTTTGACGAACTGGAGAAGCGGCACGAATGCCGTGCGATACGGGACGAGGGGCTGGTGGAAGAGGTCTGCTACCTTACGGAAAGCCCGGTGGCGGTACTAGGTTCTTTTAAGGCAAGCCACCTGATACTGCCCCGTGAACTGCTCATTACCGTCATGAAACACCACCAACGGTACTTCCCCGTGGAGGATACTTCCGGAAAACTCACAGCCCGGTTCGTGTCATTCAGCAATACCAATTGCGAAGACATCTCCATCGTAAGAAAGGGATACGAGCGGGTGCTGGAAGCTAGGCTTTCGGATGCGCGCTTCTTCTACGACGAAGACATGAAACATCCGCTGGAACACTTCGCGCAAAAGCTCTCCGGCATAACCTACATGAAAGGGCTTGGCACAGTTGCGGATAAAGTGAAACGACTTGTGGAGATAGCAACGAAACTTGCCAGCACCATCTGTCACGAACAGAAAGCAGAAGTGATAGAGGCTGCAAAACTCTGCAAGGCCGACCTCTCCACACAGATGATTTTCGAGTTCCCGGAATTGCAGGGCATAATGGGAAGGGAGTATGCAAAAGCGCAAGGGGTAAACGGCACGGTGGCGGAGGCTATGGACCAGCATTACCGCCCCCGCTTTTCGGGCGATGCACTGCCGGAAACGCCGGTTGCCGCATGCGTGGCCCTGGCGGACAAAATAGACACGATATGCGGATGCTTCGCGATTGGCCTTATCCCGTCAGGCTCCGAAGACCCTTTTTCGCTCCGCCGCCACGCGCTTGGGGTGATAAGGATACTGATTGAGAATACATGCAAGGCCGACATATCCTACACGGAGGTCATCCAACTTGGAATTGGATCCCTACCTCCTGAGCGGCTAACAAATAAACAAAAACTAACAAATGATATTGAGGACTTCTTTGAAGAGAGGATAAAAAACGAATTCAAGACCAATCGCGGCATAAGTTTCGACGTGGTCGAGGCGGTGTTGGGGCCTTCAAGGGGACATGAAAATATATCTCTCTATCTCCCGGATTTATTGAGTCGGTGCGAGGCCCTGGCGGATATGAAAAAACAGCCGTATGCCGAGAGCCTTTCCACCACGTTCAAGCGCGCCGCCAACATCGTGAAAGGCCAGCCGCACTTCACGTTTTCCGAGGCAAACCTCAAGGAACAAGTAGAGATAGACCTTTACGATGCTTTTCTGGCAACGGACAAAAAAGTAAAGCCCATGAAGGAAGCAAAGGACTATTTGGGGGCGTTAAAAGAAATTGCGGGAATCCGTTCCGCAGTGGATAAATTTTTCGATGGGGTAATGGTTATGGACAGCGATCCTGTTAAAATGGAAACTAGGGTTGAGCTGTTGAGGCGGGTAACGGGCCTTTTCGCCGACCTGGCAGATTTCTCAAAATTGGTTTTTTAGTGGAGGTTTATCTTGGCAACTAGGAAATTTGTCTACTACTTCGGGCCCGGCAAAGCGGAAGGCACCGCCAAAATGAAAAACCTCCTCGGAGGCAAGGGGGCAAACCTCGCCGAAATGTGTAACCTGGGCTGTCCCGTACCGGCTGGCTTTACAATAACCACCGAGGCGTGCGTCTACTACTTCAAGCACAATGAAAAGTATCCTCAGGGACTAAAGGAAGAAATAGCCAGCAACCTCAAAAGGCTCGAAAAAACGATGGAAAGGCAGTTCGGCTCGCAAACCAACCCGTTGCTTTTATCTGTACGCTCCGGAGCGCGGGCATCTATGCCAGGCATGATGGATACTGTGCTGAACCTGGGGCTGAACGACGCCACCCTACCCGCCCTTATCGCAAAATCCGGAAATGAACACTTCGCCTACGATTCCTACCGCCGCTTTATTATGATGTTCGGCGATGTAGTGCTGGGAGTGAAAAAGAAAATTTTCGAGGGGATACTAGAAAAGAAAAAACATGACACAGGCGTAAAATACGATGCAGACCTGACCACGCAATCGCTGAAGGAACTTGTGGGGGAATTCAAGGAAGCTGTCAAAAAACACTACAAAAAACCGATGCCGCAGGACCCCTATGTCCAGCTTACTATGGCTATAAACGCCGTATTTGACTCGTGGAACAACCAGCGCGCCCAGGATTACCGCAAGCTTTACGACATCCCGGCAGACTGGGGCACGGCAGTAAACATACAATCCATGGTATTCGGCAACATGGGTAACGACTCCGGCACCGGCGTTGCCTTCACCCGGAATCCCAGCACTGGTGAAAACAAATTCTTCGGCGAGTTCATGGTAAACGCCCAAGGAGAGGATGTTGTTGCGGGCATCCGCACACCGCTCCATACCGACGGCATGAGCAGGATATTCCCGCAACCGACCAAGGAACTCCTAAGGATAGCGAAAAAACTGGAAGACCACTATAAGGACATACTAGACTTGGAATTCACCATCGAGAACCAAAAACTTTATATGCTACAGGCGCGGGTAGGTAAGCGTACTGCCGCCGCCGCCGTGCGGGTTGCGGTAGACCTCGTAAAGGAAAAGAAGATAAGCAAGATAACAGCCATACAAAGGATCGAGCCAAGCCAGCTTGACCAACTCCTCCACCCCATGATTGACCCAAAAGCCAAAATTACCTTGCTGGCTAGGGGGCTTCCCGCATCGCCGGGAGCGGCAGTGGGGCAAGTGGTGTTCGACTCCATTCAAGCGCGACACCTCGCCGAAAAAGGAGGCTCGCCCATCCTGGTGCGCCTGGAGACCTCGCCAGAGGACCTTTCCGGCATGGCGGTATCAAAGGGGATACTCACCCTGCGCGGTGGCATGACTAGCCATGCGGCAGTGGTGGCTCGCGGCATGGGCAAATGTTGCATCTCCGGAGCTGGTGATATCAAGATAGACGAACACCACCGCGCATTCCACGTCGGGAACACTGTCGTGCACGGTGGTGACTGGATAACGCTCGATGGTAGCACCGGGCGCGTGATATTGGGGAAAACGCACTTGGTATCCCCCGCCCTATCCGGCTATTTTGACACGATAATGAGCTGGGTCGACGAGATACGTAGCCTCGGTGTACGCGCCAATGCAGACACTCCGGCAGACGCCATCCTAGCCCGCAGGTTCGGCGCCGAGGGTATTGGCCTGTGCCGCACAGAGCATATGTTTTTCGCCAAAGACCGGATACTGGCCGTGCGGGAGATGATAATAGCGGATACAAAGACGGCTCGCGCCAAGGCGCTCAAAAAGCTGTTGCCTATGCAACGCAACGATTTCAAGGGAATCCTAAAGGCTATGGAAGGGTTGCCTGTAACAGTACGCCTGCTGGATCCGCCACTGCATGAGTTCCTGCCCAAAACAAAAGACCAGATAGACAACGTGGCCCACGAAATGGGCGTACTGCCGAAGGATGTTGCGCACCGCTCCGAGCAACTGCACGAAGCTAACCCGATGCTGGGGCACCGGGGTTGCCGCCTGGGCATAACCTTTATGGACATCTACGAGATGCAAGTACGCGCAATATTCGAAGCGACCGCAGAATTGCGCAAGAAGAAGATAGACGCAAGGCCGGAGGTAATGATACCGCTGGTCGGGACGCTGAAAGAGCTACAGATTTGCAAGGAGATGGTCATGTCCGTCGCACAGGAAGTGCTGAAGGCCAAAAAAATCAAGTTCCCCATTGTGGTCGGCACGATGATAGAACTCCCACGCGCCGCACTGGTCGCGGACAAGATTGCCACAGAGGCGGACTTCTTCTCCTTCGGCACCAATGACCTTACCCAAACCACACTCGGACTGAGCCGCGACGATGCGGGTACATTCCTGCCGCTATATGTAGAAAAGGGAATTTTCAAGGAAGACCCGTTTATAAGCATCGACGAGGAAGGCGTGGGCATGCTGATGAAGATAGGCATCGAAAAAGGCAGGAAAGCAAAACCGAAGCTGAAAATAGGGATATGCGGAGAACATGGCGGGGATCCGCTGTCGGTGGCCCTTTGCCACCGGTTAGGGCTTGATTACGTAAGTTGCTCGCCATACCGGTTGCCTATTGCGCGGCTGGCGGCGGCACAAGCCGCACTGACCGAAAGCGGCAAGGCGGAAAGCGGCACAGCGTGAGCGTAGCCAACCTGCAATGAAATCCGAATTCATGTTGCGTGCGCTCCAATTGGCTGAGATGGCTAAGGGGCGCACCAGCCCCAACCCGATGGTTGGCGCCGTCGTTGTTAAAGGCGGCAAGATAATCGCCGAGGGATTCCACGGGAAAGCTGGCGGCGACCACGCGGAGGTTATCGCCATTAAAAAAGCGAAGGATGCCGCAAAGGGCGCGGCGCTCTACGTTACCTTAGAACCATGTTGCCACCACGGCAAAACGCCCCCTTGCACCGATGCGATAATCGCAGCCGGGATAAAAAAAGTGGTATTTGCCACGCAAGACCCAAACCCGCTTGTTTCCGGCAAGGGGGAGGCGCAACTGAAGAAAGCAGGAATAACCGTCCTGCGCGGCCTCTTGCAAAAGGAAGCGCAAAAGCTAAATGAGCAGTTCAACAAGTTCATCACCAAAAAAATACCGTTTGTAACACTAAAGGCCGCGCTAAGCCTGGATGGGAAAATAGCCGCAGTGGACGGCTCGTCCAAGTGGATAAGTAGCGACCTCTCCCGCCAAAGGGTGCATGAAATGCGCGAGGCAAGCGATGCCGTTATCGTTGGCGTGGGTACCATACTGAAAGACGACCCAAGGCTGAATGTGCGGCTCTCAAATAAAGGGAGCAAACATCCTGTCCGCATAATAGTCGATAGCCAACTTAAAACGCCCCCCTCCGCCCATATCCTGCACTCGCAGGGGGGAAAGGTTTGGATTGCCACCATCAACCCGGATGGCGGGAAAGCGAAGGCGCTGGAAAATGAGGGAGCCAACATAATAGGCCTGCCGGAAAAAAACGGGGCGGTAAACCTTAAAGAACTGATGAAAGAACTTGGCAAGCGGGAAATCGTTTCCGCCCTTCTTGAAGGTGGGTCAACGCTATTCACCAGCATGCTGAATGATGGGCTGATCGATAAAGTGGCTCTTTTTTACGCCCCGATTATTGTGGGCGGCCCTAGCAGATATTCCCTCATTCAGGGCGAGGGGGTGAAAAGTATCGATAAGGCTATGCGGCTGGAAGATTTTTCCGTCACCATAATGGCAGAATAGCCTACGACGCTTTT
>JAHFEI010000134.1 GCA_023248615.1 Nitrospinales bacterium
ATGCCGGGGACGAGATAATAATTGCGGATGACGGGTCTACGGACGGCACGCCCGAATTCCTGAAATCGGAGTTTCCCTCGGTACTTATAGCCAGAAGCGAAGTAAACATCGGCGCTCCGGCGGTGGCCAACATAGCCTTCAAAAAATGCAAAAACGGCGTTATCGCCATGCTGGATAACGATGTGAAGGTGGAAAAGGATTTTTTGGAACAGGCCACGCCCCACTTTAACGACCCACAGGTCTTTGCCGTCATGATGCGCTCGCTCGCCTTCGACAAGGAGACGTTCCGTAGCGGGGGCCAGGTGGGAAGGTTCAAGAGGGGGTTCCTTCGCGCCTGGGAAAACTACGATGTGGCGGACAGGGAAAACTCCCCGTTGGTAAAGATGCGCAAGCTGGATTCGCTTTACGGCATCGGGGCGCAGGTGGTGTACAGGGCGGATATGCTCCGGCTTCTTGGGGGGCTTGACCCGATTTTTTTTCCGACGTACTGGGACGATACGGACGTATGTTACCGCGCATGGAAAAGGGGTTGGAGTACGCGGTACGAGCCGCGTGCGCTCATCTACCACAAGCTACACGGCACCGCCGGGAAGCTTTCCAAAAGCCAGAACATGCTTTTGGCGAGCGAGCGCAACCGCCTTATTTTCCACTGGAAAAACCTGTCCGACCCGTCCCTTTTGTTCCAGCATTTTTTCGGCCTTTTTTTGAGGCTGGTTTTCTCCGCCCTCACCCTGAAAAAAAGTTTTTTGGCTCCGTTTGCACAAGCGGTTAGAATGTTGCCCCAGATACTGAAAAAACGCGCGGAAGAAAAGAAACACTGGGTGTTATCGGACCGTGAGATATTGCAGAAACCTATCGAAACATTGAGACAGTTGGGGGATGAATGAAATTTTTTATTGATACGGCAGACATTAAAGAGATACGCGAGGCGAATAGCATGGGGATACTCGACGGCGTTACCACCAACCCTTCCCTTATCGCCAAAACAGGCAGGGATTTTAAGGCGGTTGCCGAAGAAATATTGAAGGAGGTAAACGGCCCCGTAAGCCTAGAGGTAATAGCCCTGGATTCCGAAGGCATGATAAAAGAAGCACGCGAGCTTGCCAAGATGGGTACCAATGTTGTGGTAAAAATCCCTATGACGGTAGAGGGCCTGAAAGCTACCAAGACGCTCAGCTCCGAAGGCATTGATACCAATGTCACCCTCGTTTTTTCGCCAAGCCAGGCGGTACTCGCGGCAAAGGCGGGAGCTACTTATGTTTCCCCGTTTGTCGGGCGGTTGGATGACATATCGGAGGACGGCATGGCGCTTATCGAGCAGATAATGGAGATATACACGAACTATGGCTTTGACTCGGAAGTCATCGTCGCGTCAATCCGCTCCCCAATGCATTTTGTCCGGGCGGCGCTTATTGGGGCGGACATATGCACCATCCCGTTACCGGTGATACAGCAACTCTCGAAACACCCGCTTACCGATATAGGTATAGAGCGCTTCCTGAAAGACTGGGAGAAGGTTCCCAAGAAATAACGGATACCGCCCGCCTGTCTTAAACGCGCCCGCCCCCCGCCGGGGCGGCATGGTTTCGCCATAATCGGTTACCTATAGAGCATTTTAAGTTGTCATGGATACGGTAAGGGTGTCATTCCCGCCCCGTGTCAAGCACGGGATAAACTCCAGCGGGAATCCAGAAGAGCCTGGATGCCGCATCAAGTGCGGCATGACAATATTATAGCCAATGGATGTTTTTTCGCCTCCCGTTAGCGGCTGTCTGCCGCAGTATTTTTCGTCGGAGGAATTTTTTGCGCTACGGCTACTGTTAGCGCGGAAACGGCGATTCCAACAAACATTCCGGCGATTACATCCAAGGGGAAATGTACGCCCAGATAAACCCGCGACACCGCCACCAGCGCCGCCCACAAAAACCATAGCGCAATATGCCTGCGGAAGAGGAACACCATCAGGGCCGCCACGTTGAAAGCGGTTTGGCTATGGCCGGAGGGGAAAGAGCGGTGCCGGTGGCGCTCGAAAGGCGCATGGACTTGCGAACCTAACGGAGGATTTTTTTCTGCGAAGTATGCCAACGGCCTATCGGCAATGTATGCCTCCTTGATGCCGTGTACGATTCCACCGCCGATGGCAAGGGCGATTGCCAGGATAAGGATGTTTTTTGCCGTCAGCCCCCGGTAAAAGTACATGCCGATAAGAGCAATCGCCGCCGCTGGCGCTGTATATCCGGTGAACGTGAATGCCCCCATTACCACGTCTCCCGCGCCGGAGGAGTGGCCGTTTATCATCCAGAAAACCTGTTCGTTTATGTTTCCGGGCATCAGGGACATCCGCTCTTTTTCCAGTAGATTCCGGCGACCTTTCGCCGTACGTCCTGAAGCCACAGGAGGAAATTGAACGGGGCCACCTCACGCGAGACCCTGCTTATGAGGTATGCCGCCAGAAATCCCATAATGATGTTGGGCATCAACATGGCGAGAAGTGGATGCAGGTTGCCCTGCCTACCCAGGCTTTCGCACACCATCAGTAGCACGTAGTTTACGACTATCATAAGTATGCCCATCCCGATTCCGCCCCATTTGCCGCCACGGTGTACCTGCACCCCCAGAGGTGCGCCAAGAAGCCCAAGAGCCAGGCATGCCAACGGCATGGTGAAACGTTTATAAAGTTCCACCTCTTCGCCGTAGGCGGGCATCTTTTTCGCATGGCGTTCCTGCACCAGCCCCCATATCTCGCTTGAGGACATCTCGCGTTCCCCTTTTGCGAACGCCTTCCGCCTTCCGGCGCCGATATCCATAAACATCTCATACCCGCCGTACTTGATTACGCGGTACGAATTTTTGTCGCCTGAGTAGATGCTCCCATTGGTGAGCTTCAACGTTATGTTGTCGCCGCTGGTTATCCCCAGCGACCCTGCTTCTGCGGTAATGAAGCGCGGCATGTCCACATTGCTCCCATCGTATATGAAAACCCTTTTCATTACGTCCTGGCCCGCCGGTTTTTCGTCCACATAAATTATCGTGTTGGGAAACTTGTCGAAAAAAACACGTTCGCCCAGCGCGGTGGAAATCCTGTTGCTCACGTAGGACGCTATCTTGGAGTTGAACAGGTAGTTTCCCTTGTGCAACAGGCTTAGCGCAAGCCACGCGGTGAAGAGAAAGCAGATTACGGAAAGTGCCGCTACCGGCAGAAGCGTGCGGACAAAGCTCACCCCCGATGCCCGCATGGCAATCACCTCATTGTCCGCCGACATGCGGGAAAAGGAGATGAGCGAAGCCAGAAGCGCCGAAAGGGGGATGGATATCACAAGGAAAGCCGGAGATGTGTAGACTATCAGCCGGGACAGCTCGTCCACGCTGACTGCGCTTCCCATGGACATGTTGGAAATGAAGTTGATTTTTTCCAGTATCAGTATCGACATGAGGATAAAAAGGCTGAGCGTGAAAATCTTGGCCATTTCGGAGAAGATATACCTGTCGAGCAGTTTCATCGGGCGGCGTCGCTACAAGGCTGGTTGTCCATCGTCCGGTATTCTACCATCACGCCAGCAGATTTTAGGCTGGCGCCTATACGTGGTTTCCCAGGATTGGGAAAAGGCCCTTTATTCCGCCCGATATTATTTCAACCGATATTGCCGACAGCACCAGCCCCAGTAGCCTCGTAAATATATTGGTCCCGGTTTTGCCAAGTAGCCCCGATATCTTTCCAGCCGACAGGAAAAGGACAAGCGTGATGGCGGACACGGCCAGTATTATCCCGATAAGTACCATCGTGGCAACGGCGGTTTTAGCCTCATGTGCGCTGATAATTACCGTGGTGATTGCTCCCGGCCCGGCAAGTAATGGGATGCCCAGCGGCACCACGGCGACGTTATGCATGCCTTGGGATTCTTTTTGTTCCTCCGCTGTGCTTCTTACCCACGGCGAGCGGCCTGACATCATGGCGATGGCGGTAAGCAAAAGCAGTAGCCCTCCACCCACCTTGAACGAGTGGATGCTGATGCCCAGGTACCACAATATGCTTTGGCCTGTCATCTGCGCCACCACCAGCGTGGCTGCCATTGCCATAGGCGCCGTGTAGGCGGTATTCCTGCGTTGGGCCTCGTTTAGGTTCGCGGTAAGCCCGGTGAAGAAGATAACCGCGCCTATCGGATCCACGATGGCAAAAAGTTCCATGAAATGTTTCAATAAATCATCAATTTCCATATTCTACCTGCTTCCATCATAACCTTGTTGCGCCTATATTTGCCATCGCGCCAAAGGGGTGCGTCATTTGGCGGCTTGGGACATGTGTGCCCGCGCCGTTTCCGCAATATTTTTTAACGTGGCATTTTGCGGCTCTAGTGAAAGGCCCATATCGGCTATGCGTATTGCAGCCCGGAAGTTCCCCATCCTTAAATAGCCTTCCGCCAAGTCTTGCACCGGCTTGGCTTGCCCGGTGAGCCTGTGCAGGCGGATTAGCGGCGCCTCCCACCCAGGTTTTTTCTGCGCGAAAAGGATGTAGGCATAGTTGCCCAGCGCCTTGGTTGAGTCGGGAAATTCCTCCAACAGGTTGGCCAGTATTTTTTCCGCCTCCTTGTAATTTCCTTTTTTGGCGGCAATTGTCGATATGTTCAGGCGCGCCTTGTGCTTGAAACGCGGGTTGTCAAGGAGGCTGGCGGATAGCTCTTGCGCCTCTTCCAGCCTGCCCGTGTTGATGTACGATTCCGTAAGGTTCATCTGGGCCCCACCATTTCCCGTATCCAGTTTTATGGCTTCCCAAAATAGTTTTTCCGACTCGTGAATTTTGCCTATCTTGCCCATCTCGGCTCCGAGGTTCATCCGGGCAATGTACGAGCCGGGCGACTGGATTAGCGTGCGAGCCCAAAGTGTCATTTCATCGTGCCAGTCCCGGTTGCGGATAAAGACAAGGGACAGGAATAGGGATGCGATTATGGCGAGGTACATGGTGAAAACTTTTTTTGTTGGGGCCACACGGAAACCGGCCTTCTTTCCGCCCACCTCTTTTAACGAAATGAAAAGCGCGGCTACAAGGAATGAAAGCATGGCGGAGGGCATGTAGAGATATCGCTCCGCCATAAGGTTTCCGGATGGGATGAAATTCAGGTTCGGGGAAATAACGGCAAAAAACCAGAGAATGGCGAAAGATATTTCCGGACGTTTTTTTGCCGACATCACCGCCGCAGTTACCAGTGCGGCGATGCCAACCGCCGATACCATTAGCATGGCGGGGTAGGGCGCGACCGCCTGTTTTATTTCATGTACGGCAACCAGCGGCCAAGGCAAAACAAGTAGCCGTAAATAGTCGGTTATAACCCCACCCATGATGACGAAATTGCCGATCGGATCCGGGTTGAACGGGGAGCCGCCTATCCGCGACACCATTCCCAGCATATGCGTCCGCAACGCCATGTATGCCGCCAGGATTAAGAAATACGGCAACCATCGGTAGCGGTGGGTTTTTTGTCCGTTGCGGCCCAGCGTGAAGTCGTAAATGATTATCAAAGGCGGCACCACGGCGGCGTTCTCGGCGGACAGCAGGGCAAGGGCAAAAAGCGCCAAGGATGCGGCGTAAGGCCTGTCGCCGTTATTTTTCCTGTAAAAAACGTAGCAGGTGAATGCGGAAAGCCATAGGAAATCGCCCAGAATATCGTAAGTGGAGGTTATGAAAGTCACCTTTTCCGTATGCACCGGGTGGAGGGAGAAAATAAGCGCCCCCCAAAACGCGGCGGGTGGAGAGCCGAATATCAGGGCCAACAGCGCATACAGTACGCAGACGGTTAGTGCGTTCAATGTTTTCCCGGTGATGTGGTAGCCCAACGGGTTTAGCTGGCTGAAGCGGAAGGTCGCCGCGTACAGCGTCGTTCGCAATGGGCGGTACAGGTTTTGGGTTCCATGGGTGAAAAAGTCGGGTATGTTGGCAAGCTCCCGTATCTCACTATTGCCCGTTATAAAAACTTCGTCGTCCCAGACAAACTGGTTGCCGAA
>JAHFEI010000135.1:0-4417 GCA_023248615.1 Nitrospinales bacterium
GGAATTCTGGCCAATATCAAGGAACATGCCACGAAGCTACGATATCATGTCGTTTACGCTATTCCCAAGCACACCTATCTCGTCACTGCTACTTACCGGAACCTCCTGCGTAAAATCGCCCTTGGCTATTTCAACCACCACGGATGTCGTATCCCCAAGCGATTTGGTAATCGCGGTCGTTATGGTGAATGCCACCATGAGGTTGAAGATTAAAATGGCGAGGCTTATTGCAAAAGTTATTATGAGCGCCGACTTGGCGTGGGCCATCCTCTCATCGGTAATTTTCAACATTTCAGTTTTCAAGTGCCCGTTAATCACCTTGTCGTTCAAAAGGTTTATCTTTGCGCTCATGGCGGCGAACCATTCCTGTGGCTCTACGTTGAAACCGCCATCATTCGATACAGATAAGGCCGCCTCCCGGTAATCTACGGTTTTTTGGACTATTGGGTCTTTGTAAAAGTCCAGAAGGGCTTGCGAATCGTCCTCCGGCATAACGGAAAGATACGCGCTCTTATACGAGTCCTGCTGGCTTATGTTCGTTACAAGCTTGCGATAAATATCAATAGGCATTTTCTTGGAGGTGAATACGCTGTTAAGTATGGCCCTCTCTATCCCCATCGGTTCTTTTATCATCTGAGCCATATAGAAGCCGGTAAAATGGTTTTCGATTTCCGCGTCGTTGATTATGTGTGTCATCCCGCCTATCATCCCTATCATCTGGGAATTAAGCGTTGAATAGAATTTCACAGAATCGGGAATGGACATTGACAAGTCGCTGATGCCCCGCCTGGCGCTATCCAGCATCGAGAGTTGGGTTTGCAAGGCCTTGACTTGAGCCTCAAGCTCCGGCTCATGCAAAGCAGGCAACTCATCTTTCAGCGCCTTAAATTTGCCGTCGGCGACAACCCTTTGCGCTTGTAGCTCGGAGCCAAACTTGGTTCCGCCCGAACTGAGGAAAAGGCTACTTATGCCCCGCTCCTTCTGGGACTCATGGACAGCCGCATTTATACCAAGGGCAACCTGCGTCATCTCCTGCAATTTGCCCATATCCTTCACGGTGTTGTACTTCCCAACAATGTCGATGGTATTAAAAACCATCAGGGCAAGCAATCCCGGCAACAGGATGCTTATGAGCTTGTACTTTATCGACATGTTACTGAAAATATTTTTCATCGTAATCTACACCCCTATCCTACACACCCCCGGCCTCTACCCCTTCACACTTTTTCCGGACTCTTGCCACTAGTCAATTTTCATCCCTTGTGGCATCAATCGATTTCAGTATTTTCTTTGCGTTCAGCACTTCCAAAAGCGCCTTATCCAGTTTGCATATACGGTCTACTACTTTAGCCTTCTTCTCCATTCCCGCGCCTGGCCCACCGCTATCGCGGCTCTCTTCCACCTGGTCGCTGGTGACGTCGGCCACATCCGAGATTTTGTCCACAAGCACCCCAAAAGGCTCCGCGACGCCGGGCTTGAAAATGACGAGACAGCTGTCGGAATCCGCCGCCTTTTCCTCGAACCCCAAGATAAGGCGCAAATCGAGAATAAGATGTATCTGCCCTCGGATGTTCACATATCCCTTCACCTCTTTCGGCGCGTGGTAAACGGGAGTCAATACCACATCGGGCTGTATCTCCTTCACATCCAAAATATCCACCCCGAAAAGGCGGCCCGCCACCCAGAACGTGCAATACTGGTGTTTCTTATCTGACATTACAACTGCTTCGGTTTGTGCTACAGACATCTCCGCCATCCTCCTCTAGTTATCCGTCTCGGAAGCGCCCAAAAGCTCGGAAACGCTTGTCAGCAGGCCATCCCTGTTCATCTTCAGTTCGTACCTGTTAAACCCGGCTTCGCTTGCCCGCGCCCTGTCCGCCGTGCTGTCCAACGATGTCAGCGCTATGGCGGGAATGGACTTTTGTCTCTCGCCGTCCCGCAGGTTTTTCAGGAATGCCAGCCCGTCCATGATGGGCATCTGGATATCGGATACCACGAGATCGAATTCATGCTCGTTGATTTTGGTAAGACCTTCCTGCCCGTTCTCCGCAGTCGTAACCCGGTATCCCTCCGACTCCAGATGTTTTTTAGCCAACTGGCGGAAGAACGGGGAATCTTCCACCAGCAATATCCTGCGGTTGCTTCCACCGCTACCGGGTGCCCTTCGGCTGGGAAACCATGTCGGCTCGGCCCTTTCGATGAGGGAATGGATATCAAGGAAAAGCGTCATTTTGTCCTTTATTATCGCCGTCCCCAAAAGCCCCTCTTCCTTGTAGCTTTCAGTGTTTAGGTCTATGGAAGTCGTCTGCGTATCCACAAGCCGGGAGGCCAATATGCCGAACGGGTTTTTGCAATGTTTAGGAAGGATTAGGTACATCTCCTCCTTGTCCTCGCATGCCGATACGTTCAAATGCTTGTCCAGCCGCAGGACAAGGGTGGATACATCGTCAATGGTTATGTATTCCTTGCCGCCGATTTTCTCTATACGCGAAACGGGTATGGACTCTATCCGCTTTATAAGCGGTAGCGCCATGGCAAACTGTTCTTCCGGGCCGCTGGCAAACAAAAGCACCGTCTGGGTATCCGTAAAAACCTGCGCCGCCAACTTTGCGGCCGCCCCCGCCCTGCCATCCAGGCTTATGCCAGCATGCCGGGCTATGCCCATCGCATCCACTATCAGCGCAACTTTGCCGTCCCCCATTACCGTTGCCCCGGCGTACGAACCAAGCGATTTGAGCGAAGGGTGCATCGGCTTCACGACTATTTCCTCGGTGCCTATAACGCGGTCTACAATAAGGCCAAAGCTGTTCAAGCCGACCTTCAAAACGGCGAAATTAAGCGATTGGGTAAACCGCAAATCCTCGTTCCCCGGCTCCGATTTCCTGTTGAGGTACTCAAGGTACCTGCGCTCCTGCCCGTGCCGGTGGAATTCCGCAATCTCCGCGTTTACCCTCTCGGAAAAACGCTTATCACGTTTAAATACCTCTTCAAGCCGCACCATCGGCAAAAGCTGGTTGCGCTGGCGATAGACCTCCCTACCCCCGGCGCACTCGATTTTATTTTTCACATCCTCGTCGTACAGGCAAACCAACTCCTCCAGGTTCACCTGCGGGATGGCATACCGGTATTCGCCAACCATCACGACAAGGCACGGGATGATGGCAAGAGTAAGCGGCAGGCGCATGTAGATGGTGGTCCCCCTGCCGACCTGGGAGTCGATATCAAGCGTGCCGCCAAGCCCTTCTATGCTGGTCTTTACCACATCCATGCCGACGCCGCGACCGGATACGTCGCTAAGTTTCTCGGCGGTGGAAAACCCGGGAAGCAGGATAAGGGCCGTAATCTCCTTATCGCCCATCGCGGAAAGCTCGGCTTCCGTCTTCAGCCCCTTTTCAAGGATTTTTCTCCTGATGAACTTCGGGTCTATACCCTTGCCGTCGTCCGTTATTTCGATATTTATCTGCCCGCTCTCGTGGTACGCGCGAAGTACCATGCGCCCTACTTCCGGCTTCCCGGAGCGCGCACGGTCTGGCGGCGACTCTATCCCGTGGTCACAACAGTTCCTTACGAGGTGCGTAAGCGGGTCGGACAGCGCCTCCAGAATGGTGTTGTCCAGTTCGACTTCGCTCCCCGTTATCTCTATCTCAATCTGCTTGCCGAGCTTCTTGCCCAGGTCGCGCACGATGCGGGTAAACTTGCCGAACAGGTTGCCTATCGGCTGCATCCTCGTTGCCATGATCGTTTCCTGCAATTCGGATGTGACGATGTTCAGCCGTTGCAGGTTAGTCCGGGCCTGCGGATCCGACTTGTCCACGGACAACAGTTGCTGGTTGCGAACCAGCACAAGCTCCCCGGCTAACTGCATCAGTTCGTTCAAAAGGTCGAGCTTTATGCGGACAGTGTCTTTCCTGGAAGAATCGTCTTTCCTTTTTTCAAGTATTACTGTCTCGCCGGTATCCGATTTCCCCCTGTCGGCCATAGCCGCCTGCAAATCCGCAAGCTCGGCGGTCTCGCTTAAGTCTTGCGTCCTAGTGGTTGTACTTTCCGCAGTGGCATCGCCCAAGGATACGGGACTGGAGATATTCCCACGCTCCGGGGAAGGACTGGGAACCGTTTGTGGTATCTCGCTTCCGGGAAGGCTGGTTGCCTTGCTTGCCGCCGTGCCGACTTCTTGTGCGGACGCTTCTTCCAAGTGTGTTTTGTTTATCACTTTTTCCAGCCGGGCCATTACCTTGGAAATGTCGCATTCGTTGCTGTTTTCCGCATCATCCAGCATGCCGCTTATGGAGTCCACCGCCTGGAGCAGTGAATCTACAAGCGTGGCATCGGGCTGGATTTCATTTGCCCGGAGCATGCTAAGGATGGTCTCTCCGGCATGGGCTACATCGGCAAGGTTCTTAAGGCCCAAAAATCCCGA
>JAHFEI010000135.1:4427-5988 GCA_023248615.1 Nitrospinales bacterium
GGAACACCCGGTTGACCATATCCACATAGTCGGAACTGCCTATGTTTTTTTCCAGGCTTAGGAGGTCTTCCTCCACCGTATGGAGGTGCTCCTTGGCCTCAGTTATAAAATCGTCAAGTATAGACTTATCGAAATCCACAACTACCCCCCTACAAGGTTTACGCTGGTAAGGGGCGAAGCGCCGACACAGTACAAGACCCTTTAGGCATTTTACTGCTGGACACAAACCTACCCCTCTCCCGGGAGGATAACACTTCCGGGATAGCATCCTCCACTAAATTATCAATGGCCTCAAAAGGCCGTATATAACGCCAAGAGCCTAGGCCGCGCATAATTCCCCATAAATTATGACGTTGCAAATAGCTATAAATATAACCCCCGTTTATACATTTACCGATATCCGCAGTTCGCATTTTACTATAGGATTGCAAGCCTCCGGGATTTTTTAGGGGTGTTTCGTGCGGACTACCCGATATTTTCGCGCAATACCATCTCTCTGCGGCCGCTGGTGGTCTCCACCTTGAATTTTGCGACCATCCCATGCATGGTTTCCGCGATCTTTGCAAGCTCGCCGGACGATGCGTGTATCTGCCGGATGCCGCTGTTGTTGTCCAGCACCGCCTTTGATATCCCCTGGATATTGCTGGAAACATCCTTCGCCCCGTGCGCCGCCTCGCCGGAGTTCCGGCTTATGTCCGTCGTCCCCTTCGCCACTTCGGCTATCGATCCGGCAATCTCCACCGCCCCCTTGCTAACCTCCGCCACATTGCGGGATATCTCGTTCGCGGTAGCCGTTTGCTGGTTCATGGCGCCGGTGATGGCTTCCACCGACGTATTGATCCTGCCGATGATGTCCGATACGTCGGAGATCACCTTCACCGCGCTGGTGGCGCTTCCCTGTACGCCCTCTATCTTCGCCGTGATATCTTCCGCAGCCCGCGCGCTCTGGTTCGCCAACTCTTTTATCTCGTTTGCCACAACGGCAAAGCCCTTGCCGGCATCGCCCGCAGAGGCCGCCTCTATGGTCGCGTTCAGCGCCAGCAGGTTCGTCTGCTCGGCAATCCGTTTTATCATGGCCGTCACCTTGCCTATCTCGTTGGCCGCCGCGCCCAGTTGGTGCATGGTATCGCTGGCGGATTTGGACAGCCCCATAGCCTCGCCGGCAACCTGCGACGTTTCACCGGTGCTTTGGGCCACTTCGCGGATGGAGTGCGACATCTCCTCGACCGCCGCCGCGATGGAATGCATGTTCGCGGACATCTGTTCCGACGTGCTTGAAACCGTGGTGGCGTTCACGCTCGCCTCTTCCACCGCCGCCGCCATGGAATTGATGTTCGACGACATCTGTTCGATGGCGCTGGCCACGCCCCCCGTCTGTTGCGACATCTGTTCGGAACTGGTGGAAAGCTGCGTCGATACCGCCGATAGCTCCCCCGATGCGACCGTGAGTGTTTTGGAATCCCGGCCAATCTCCATAAATATCGCGCGTAATTCCCCCACCATGCCGTTGAAGGTCTTGCCCATCACGCCTAACTCGTCATGGCTGGTTATGCGCGCTTCG
>JAHFEI010000136.1 GCA_023248615.1 Nitrospinales bacterium
GCTAGATGAAAATATTGCTTGCGCGATGATGTTCAGGGTGTCAAAATATCATACAGAATGAAGAAATGTCACATTGTTGAAAGCTCTGAATATGTCGCACAAATGGAGATCCTGCTCGCGGGAAACGGCATTTCCACCATCAAGAAAACGCCCACACTCAATGACCAAGAGGCGCTTGCGGCGTATAAAGAGGTTCTAAACCATATAGCTGAGATCATAGCGAATGACATCATCAAGCAGAGGAAACGGAAAGCAGATGGCTGAGCCAATTAAGTGCGCCATTTACGCCCGCTATAGCAGTCACAACCAAAGAGACGCATCAATCGATGACCAAGTGAGGAAATGCATGGGGGCGGCGGTTAGCAAAGGGTGGGAGGTTCTACCCCAACATATTTACGCCGACAGGGCGATTTCAGGCAAGAGCATAAACCCTCGGATCGAGTTCAAAAGGCTCTTAAGCCTCGCCATGAGCGGCTCCTGCCCGTTCAATAAGATCCTCGTCGATGAGACATCTCGTGTGGCGCGAAATACCAAGGAGGCGCTGGATGTCTTTTCATTGCTAACCTTCTATGACGTTCACGTTTTCTACGTGGCGCAAGGGATCGACACTTCGCATGAGTCAGCCGAGCAAATGATCACTGTAAATGGCATGATTGATTCTCTTTACATAAAAAATCTCGCCAAAGAGACCCATCGTGGGATTGAAGGACGGGTGCTTAATGGCTTTAGCGGTGGCGGTAGACGTTACGGTTATCGCTCCGTGCCAGTCAATAGCGGGAAAGTGGATATCTATGGACAGCCGATGGCAGACGGGTATCGCTTGGTCATCATTCCGGAGGAGGCTGAGACCGTCATTCGCATCTTTCGATATTTTGCGGAAAATGGGTATAGCGCCCGAAAAATCGTGCGAATCCTGAACAGGGAAATCAAAGAAACCGGATCACCAAAACCTCCTCGTGGGGGATGGTGGTCTATTAGCACCATATTGGGAAGCAGAAAATTCCGCCGGGGAATTTTGAACAATGAAATATATATTGGGCGTTATTACTGGAATTGCGCCAGATCCATAATCAATCCATCAAGTGGGAAAAGAGCGGTAAGGATGAGGGATAAAAGCGCTTGGCAGCTAGTCCTTCATCCAAAGTTAGCCATCGTGCCGGAAAAGCTATGGGGCAAGGCAAAAAAACGCCAGAAAGTTATTCAAAACGTAACAGGTGGCCGCTATACTAGGGGAAAGCCGCTCTATTCGGCAAACCTTCTTACAGGGTTATTGAAATGCCCCGACTGTGGTGGCAATCTGGTCATCGTCTCAGGTGGTAGCTATGGCAAGTATGGTTGCTCAAATAACTGGAATAGAGGGCCAAGCGTTTGCGCCGCCGATTCCAAATACCCTAAGAGCGATCTCGAGATTAAGGTGCTCGAAGCGTGCATCCCGGATTTTTCCGGCGCACATTTTATCGAGTACCTTTTTAAAGAGGTCAACTCGCTTTTGGGAAGCAAATTAAAAGAATCAAAACCTAGTTGGCAGGGAATGGCTATCGCAACCGAATTGGCAAAAAATGAAAAGGAGATCACTAACATATTGAACGCGATCAAGGCTGGAATAATTACTCCTTCGGTTAAGGAAAACCTTCTTTCCCTTGAGGAAAAAAAGGCCGCGCTCATCGCAAAGCTGGAAGAATCGAATAGTCATCAAAAATGCGAGGAGCTAATAACCTCAAGAAATGAAATACTTGCCTATGTGAGTAACATGCATGCTACCTTGAGCCTCAACCCTCTCGCGGCAAAAAGCGTTCTTAACAAGTTTACAACTATTGTTATTCCAACTCATGACTTTGATCTCAATTAATGCTCAGGCAGGCTCATTCTGCGCCACCATTCTCAGCCTGTTTTCTGTTGTAGATGCCTTTTTCTACGTAATAGACTGAACATCCTTCCGTTTCAGCGGTGACAGCAGGATCCATAGTAATAATGAACCGCCATATGTGATTCGTATAAGGTACGCAACCCGAGCGGGATTTCGATGCTAAGAACCTGCAGGCGTTCTGTAAACATTATTCCGAAGCGGTTTGCTATGTGGTTGCTCACGACACCGAACGTGGTTATACAAAAACGATCAAGGATGTGAAAGTGCATTTCGTGGGGCTTCCCGGCCTCCTCGAAAAACTTACCGCGTAAGCGGTGTTGTTCTTATACGCTGGAAATGGCCAAGTACAAACAGAACGTTAGTTCTTGGAGTTGGTCAGACAAAATTAATTTCTGACTTTGACTAATAATGCCTGATCTCACGCCGCACAGTCCATTTACAGTATAATCCCAATAAATGAGAGGTGATTTCATGCCAGTGGCCCGGTGCGATATGCACAATAAAATTACGAATGCGATAAGTTCCATCCTTAATGTGCATGCACACACCCCCTACGTCTTTTTAACCGAAGATGATGTGCGATGCAGGCTCTACAGTGTTTTGTTTAATGAGTTTAGCGATCTTCGACCTACTAGAGACACGATTCCACAGCAGAGCATTTCTTTGCACTCAGAAGTTCGTTGGTATGGGAATAACGGTAAGCTGAAATATCGATCAGACATTGTTGTTTTGGATGTCGCGACATTGCGCGTAAAGGAACTTGCCGGACTTCAACTTCCTTCTAAAGGGTACGGCTTTAATATATTTCACGCAATCGTCGAAATTAAGCTACGACGCGCAAACGGCGGCTCAGACAAACAATTTGCAAGGGGTATTGAAAACGACCTTGGAAAGCTGAACAGAATCAAAGAAGCAGTCGATCCCTATAATAACGAGAGCGCGAAATTTTATATGCTGTGCTTGGATAATAAAGGAGATATATCGGATCAGGTAGATGGTCTTCGAAATGCCAATGGTGGGTTTGCCATTTCCTACTCTCGACTGACCACGCAACCAAACAATAAAGAGGCCGCTCCGACACAAAGGAATTGTATTTCCACTGTAGCCAAATTGTAGCCAACTTCTGCCAAACAGCCGGAAAGGGGCGGAAGAGCGGGAAAACAAAAACGCCTGCGAAGCCAATGAAAAAATGGGGGTTGCGGTCTAACCGCGCTTGTTTCAAGCGGTTAAAATATTTCAAAAAATCCCCATTTTCGCTTTTCTAATCCGTAGATCGTAGGTTCGAGTCCCGGTAGTGCTTCAGTTTGAAAATATTTCCTCCCCTTCGCCATGGGCGATAAGGGGAGGACGCGCCGTGGGTGCCCACGGCGCGGGTGGGGTTTAACCAAACGCTGTTTTTTCATAATGATCGGGAAAGCATTTTTTAGGAACAACCTCCCCCGCGCCCCCTCCTCATGTTCGCTCCGCGAACGAGGAGGGGGAGGGTAACGGAGAATTCAAACTGAGGCACTACCCGGGTCCCGCCGGGCGCACCATTTTTCAATAGATAAGTATATGATGTAAACATAGCTGAAGAGAGAGGAAACGCTAACTGATAGCTGACTGGTTGGGCGCGTAAAGCCCTTCAATTAGTGAAAGGAGCGCCTATGGGCAGTCCGGCACAGGGAACAAATAGCGCGTCTTTGCCGCTTCCGGCGATTGGCAAGCGTGAAACGGTTTCCGTTAGCGGCATCACGCGCGGTTCTTCCCGCCAAACCATTCACAACGCCGTGCGGTTGGCCGCGCTTGCGGCCACCGATTTTGCATGGCTGAAACGGGGGGATTCCGTTTTCATCAAGGTGGCGCTTAATTCCGGCCACCCCTATCCCGCCACCACCGCGCCGGATGCGGTGTTCGCCATCGCCACGCTTTTGAAGGAAAAGGGAGCGGGCCGGGTGATAGTGGGGGACATGTCCGGCATAGAGCATTTAAAACTTACCCCGGAAGGCGCGCGGGGCAGTTCGCGTCATTTAATGAAAAAGTGCGGCATGGCAAATGCGGTTGAAGAAGCCGGGGCCGAAGCGCACTTCTTTGAAGAGGCCGGGTGGAACGGTTTTTATCCCGAAGAGCCCGTCGCCGGGGGAAACTGGAAAAGCCCTTTGATGGTGCCGAACATCTTGCGCGAAGTCGACCATATCGTCCTGTTGCCCCGTTGCGGGCGGCACATCATAGCGGGATGCACGCTCGGTTTAAAAGCCGCGGTGGGATATATGTGCACCGACACGCGGCTGGAATATCACCGCGATGCCGCCACTTTGCAGGAAAAAACCGCCGAAGCCAATTTTATCGCGGTACTGCGGAACAAGCAGCGGTTGGCGCTTACGCTTGCCGACAAGGTGCTTACCACCCTGGGGCCGGACATGGGGTATGTGGCAACCCCCGAAACGGGAATGGTCATCGCATCCCCCTCGGTGGTGGCGCACGATATGGCTTCTTTTGCGTGGCTTTTGGAAAACCTGCAAAACAGCACCCCTGCAATCCGCCGTGCGTGGCCGTCGGATCCGTATCAGCTTCCGCTTGTCGCGCGCATTGCCAACCGCGTGGTGGTCTGGTGGCTTGATCGTCCGCTTGCCGCCTTTTCCGCGGAAAGGTTCGGGCACCAGCCGATAAAAACAATTTGGGACGACCGCACCCTCAACCGCGCCTTTCATCTTTTGGGGGGCGTTCCGCAGCTTTGTTTCGAGCGGGTAAACCGGGAGGCCGCCGAACCGTTGCGGCTGCTTATGGACGCAACGCACCCCCCCGCCTGATCGTGCCCGGAAGGAAAAACGGAAAATCCGAAAAAGAGCCGACAGGTCCCTTTTTTCCAGGCGCCGCCGCGGGAGCTTCCCTGCTTGGGGCGGGCGATTACAGCCCATAAAATAATACTTTTAAAACATTTATATTCTGTGTTATGCTTTAAAAGTTAGTCATACTCCGCATTTAAGGATCCATTAAGCGTGGGCTTAAGTTCCGGTCGGCGGGGGCATATTATGTTACGTGTTTTTTTGGAGTTCTAAATGGGTAAGAAATTGTATGTGGGCAACCTGCCTTATTCCATAACCGACGAAGCGCTGCGTGAGCAGTTCGAACAGGCGGGAACGGTGGAATCAGCAAAGGTGATCATCGATCGCGAAACCAACCGCTGTAAGGGGTTTGCCTTTGTTGAAATGTCGACCGATGAAGAAGCGGAAGCGGCGATCAACAAATTCAACGGCGTCAGCATCGAAGGGCGCGCCCTGCGCGTGGCCGAAGCGAAGCCGATGGAACCCCGTTCCGGTGGCGGCGGCGGTGGTGGCCGTGGCGGTCGTGGCGGTGGCGGTGGCGGCGGCTACGGCGGCGGTGGCGGCGGACGCTACTAACCGATAACGACTTTTTATCAACCCCGCGCGCTTAGGCCGCGGGGTTTTTTTTATTTACTCGCCGTATGGCGGACACCGGCTTTTTCCGGCTTGTGCGCAATGATTGTTCCCCCGGCGCCGCAGGCATGGGCCGCGGCGGAAAAAGCGGGGTATCCGGATGAAGCTCGTTATATAATTCGGAGACCGGTCTGAAGCTTCGCGGTCTTTCCGCTTTATTCGATGAATAGGGCGGGTTGTGATCGTTCCTTCACATCACCCAGGTTTTGCAGATCCCGAAATAGTCATCCAGCAGCTTTGCGTTCTCCTTGTCCATCTCGATGAACTGGGCGGCATATTCAAAATGGCCGCCCAGGCCGTTCACCCGCATCAGGCGCATTTTTTGCCGGTCTATGAAACCGATCCCGCCCGGATGGAAACTCACCGCCAGCGTATCGTTGGGGTTGGCCTGAATCGAGTCGCGGGTGATGAGCCGGAGCCCTCCTTTGCCGAGGTTGAGGATTACGCCGGATCCCAATTCGTCAGCCTGTTCTTCATCGCGGTGGATGGCCACCGGGAGGAGGCACTGAACCCGCTCCTGGCTCCGCAACGAGTGGGAGATAACATCGTTTTGAATGGCGAAAAAAAAGAGGTCGGTTTTTTTCAGGAACTCCTTGTAGATGGCGGACATGCCATATACCGTCCCCCTGTTTTCCACGCGGATAATGGCTCC
>JAHFEI010000137.1 GCA_023248615.1 Nitrospinales bacterium
GGATATATGGAACAAACCCGAATATAAAAATATCCGCGACAACGTTAAAAGCGGGATATGGCCACTGCAAATCTGCCGTACGTGTAGCGGCAATCCGGGAAAATAAGCGCCAACCCGGAGCCGCTAGATATTTTTCCCAAAGCTGATGCTGGCAGGGTCCAGCTTCACCCCCCAATCACCTATCTCCACGTACCCGTTTTTTTTGTAAAAATTTGTGGCCTTCTTATTCACATGAAGGGATATCTTGTCGCACCCGTGTTTCGCGGCATATTTTTCGGCCAGCTTTAGCAATATAGACCCCAGCCCCATGTTTTGGTATTGCCCGTCCACAGCAATGGCCCGGAATGCAACGGAGGCATCTCCCATGAAGTCTATACGGATAGTCCCTATCAACTGCCCCCTAAGGAAAAAACCGAGCTGGTGGTTAGCCGCACAAACCTCATCCGGGTGGTTTGGGTCGTACTTCAGGTGTGGCAGGTAAACATCGAAAAGTAGCCTCTTCCGGATGTCGTGGTATTTTGCCAACTCATCCCGGGTTTCCATCCCGCGCAATTCCATATCCCCAAAAACTTCTTTCATCCAAACGTCCTTGCCCGACCTGGACTGGAGCCAATATTTCCATCAGGTACATGCCCGGTCATTTCGCCCCTCCCGCCCGTAAATCTTCCAGCAGTTCCCCTACCGTGACCAGCTCAAACCCTTTGCCCCTTAGCGCTTCGATAATATCCGGCAGGGCTTCCGCCGTGTGCCAGCCCCGGCGGTTAATATGCATAACGATGATAGAGCCGTTTTTCGCTTTCGCCGTGACGTACTCGATGAGTTTTTCTTTTGTGGCATGCTTGTCCGGGTCGCCCGATGGTAGGTCGTATTCTATTGTCGTAAGCCCCATCTCCGCCGCGATGCGCACTACCCGCTCGTCGTACTCGCCGTATGGCGGCCTGAACAGCGTGGCCTGCCTGCCGATAAGCGGGGCAATGGCCTGTTGTGCGCGCAGTAGCTCTTTCCTTATTTGGCTATCGGAAAGCTTTGCAAGGTGCGGGTGCAGGTAGGCATGGCTTCCCAGTTCGAAAAGCCGGTTTCCGGCAAGCATTGCCACATGCTCCCGTTCCTCTTCCGCCCACTTGCCGCCAAGAAAAATAGTGGCCTTTACGCCCATCCGCAAAAGCACGTCCGATATCCGCTCATCGTACTCGCCAATGCCCCTAGTGGAGCATGCATCGAAGGTAAGTGCTATTTTATTTTTGTCACTACGTCCGTTCCTTATCACTTCCGGCTTCACCGGGTTGGGAAGGGGCTGGCTTGAGCTTTTGGTTGCAGATGATGTCCCATCCATATCGCCGTTTTGAATCGCCTGAAAGGCCGTTCTTTCATTTTCCGCATCGGACGCACCACTTCCCACCGTTCCAAGCAGGACGGACAGGAAAAGTATTAACCAGAATTTGCCGGACGACATCATAACTAAACGCTCCCTAGTGACGGGATGCTACCAAACCAGGCAAAGATTATCAAACCTGCCGCCATGCCGGGGGTGTGGTGGGGTGGGGCGCAATATCCAGTCTCTACGTACTTGTACGTATATACAATAAATTACCCACTTGGTAGGATGAGGGCGTGTGGGCATGTATGGTGGCTCTTACAATTTGACGGAAAATGGAAGCCAAAGGATAGTGCAAGCGGGCGTTGCCATATCCCGCTACTACTCTGGGGCTACTGCTTTGCTACCACTTTACTGTTACTTTAAGCGGCATGTGAAATTTGATATCCGTGTTATTCTAAAACTCTGGATATTACATATTGCATCGAATATTGTTATTTGGGCCTAGAATTCTATGGAGGGCCGGGCAACGATGATTTACGGAATAACCACCATCCTCCTTGTTTTAATCCTCGTGTTTGATAGCTACACCCCGCTGGGAGTTGCCGACAGCATTTTATACATAGTTCCGATAATGATAGCGTCCCGTACCCGCAACTGCCGGTTTTGCATGGCGGTCACTTCCACTTCCATGGTTCTTGTGTTGTTGGGATATTATCTTTCTCCCCAGGGGAATGCTCCCCTGTGGATAGCGGTTGCGAACCGTCTGTTTGCCGAAATAGCCATTATTTCGACTGCCACCGTCCTTTATTACCAAATGCGGGCTGAGAAGGCTTTGCAAGAATCCCATGCGCTTCTGGAACACCGGGTTGCGGAGCGTACCCAGGAATTTCAGCAAGCGAATATCTTGCTGGAGGGGGAAGTACAGGAAAGGATACATGCGGAAATCGAACTTAAAGCAAGCATGGAGAGGCTTTCGGAAGCGCAGGCCATTACACACCTTGGAAGTTGGGAACAAAATCTGCTGACCAACGAGCTTTTCTGGTCGGACGAAACATTCAGGGTGCTGGGTATGGACCAGCGGAAGCCCAAACCGTCGTTTGCCCTTTTTATGGAACGTGTGCATCCGGATGACAGGGAGACGTTAAAGAAAGCGGTCTCCGATTCCACTGAAAATAAGACGCCGCTCTATGTGGAATACAGGTACACATGGGAGGATGGCTCGGTACATATTATCGAGACACACGGGAAAATCTTTTTCGATAATGATGGGAAACCGCTCCGGTCGGTCGGCACCGCTATGGATATCACCGAACGCCGCAAGGCTGAAGAAACGCTGAGGAACTTGAACAGCGCTATAGACCAAGCGGCGGAAGTGGTGATAATTACAGATTCGGAAGGGACTATTGAATACGCCAACCCGGCGGTGGGAAAGGCCACAGGATATAAGAGGGAGGAGTTAATCGGGAAAAATCCCCGCATATTCAAATCGGGGCGCTACGACGAAAAGTTTTACAAGAAAATGTGGGGCGAAATTAAAGGTGGGCGCACCTGGCATGGGGAACTGGTAAACAGGAAAAAAGATGGCACACTGTGCGATGAGGAAGTCACCATCTCCCCCATATTCGATGCCAGCCGCCGCATAACCCACTTTGTGGCGATAAAAAGGGTCATCACCGAAGAAAAGCTACTGCGCCAGCAACTGCTCCACTCGGACAAGCTGTCCGCCATAGGCACATTTATATCCGGCGTGGCGCATGAGCTTAATAACCCGCTTACGTCCATAATCGGGTTTTCCAAAATGCTTATCAACGACGGACGTGTCCCGAAAGATGTCGCCGAAAAACTTAAAATCATTTCCGAACAGGCCGACCGCACATCGGCAGTGGTGAAAAGCCTGCTGAAATTTTCCAAGCCGTCGAAACCCGAAAAAAAGGCCGCCCGCCTTAACGATATGGTGGAAGAGATGGTGGCTTTGAATTTCCACAGCCTTGCTTACCATAAAATCAATATAGCCAGGTCATACGCGCCGGACAACCCATGGGTCTTTGTGGCGGCAGACTCGGTACAGCAGGTGTTCGTAAATATAATCATGAATGCCTGCTCTGCCATGAAGGAAGCGCCCAACCCAAGGACGCTGACGGTAAGAACCAAAGCCGACGGGAAATCGGCATTTGTGGAATTTGAAAATACCGGTTCGGCAATCCCCGAACATCTTGCAAGTAAAATTTTCGACCCGTTTTTTACCTCCAAAGGGGTGGAAGGAACCGGCTTGGGACTGTACATTTCCTTCGGGATTGTCCAGGACAACGGAGGAAGGATATGGGCCGAAAACCTTGGGGCAATGGGAGTAAGGTTCACCGTATCTTTTCCCATATTTTTTTGCGAGCCGGAAGAAGTGGCGGCGCCGGTCGATCCTGCCCAAATGCAACTGGGGGGGCTACGCGTACTTTTCGCCGACGATGAGGCGCCTATACGCAACTGGATTGGGAACCTGTTTTTCAGGGAGGGGATTTTCGTGCAATTTGCGCATAACGGCCTCGAAGCCAAAAACCTGCTGGCGGAGAGTAATTATGACGTGATTGTTTCAAACGTAAATATGCCGGTAATGGACGGCTTCCAATTGGGCGAGTGGATAATAAAGGAGAAGCCGCAATTGATAGGCAAATTAATCCTGGCCACCGGCGCTGTCGATGGGAAGATAGATAAGTTTTGTGCCGCCCACGGGTGTAGCCACATCCTGAAACCTTACAGCAAGGACGAAATACTTGAAACCATTGCAACGGTGGCCGATTCCAATCCTGCTTCAAAACTGCGCACATAGAGGGACAAGCCATGCAAAACCGGAAACCGACAGTCCTGCTTGCCGAGGATGAAGCCCCGGTAAGAAGATACCTTTCGGAAACGCTGGTCAATAACGGCTTCATCGTGATAGAGGCTGAAGACGGGAAGGAAGCGATAAGCATTTGCCAGGCGGAGGGAACGCGGCTGGACGCCATAGTGAGCGACATTAGGATGCCGAACGCCGATGGTGCCGAACTGGCCCGATACAATTACGACAACGGATTCCACCCGTTTATAGTCTGCACCGCCATAGTGGATGCGAAGGTGGCGCTCGGCCTTTTGGGCTTGGGCGTGCAGGATTATATCGTAAAGCCCGTCCGGGAAGACCACCTCATTGCGACCGTGAAAAACGCAATAACCCGGCGTAGCATGAAAAAATACATGGAGGACGATGAAAACCCTTATGCCGGGAATATCGGCTCCCTTACGGTTCCTTCCAGGCTGTCGGAAATAAACCGCGCGGGGAAATGGGTGGAGAACAAGCTACGCGAGTCCCTTGCGCCCCATGAGTTCAAAATATTCTTTTCGCACCTCCACGAATTCCTGCTTAATGCACACGAGCACGGCAACCTTAAAATCACCGAAGAGGAAAAATCGCTTTTCATAAACGAGGATCGCCTTATGGCGGAAATAGAAAAACGTGAAACCGGCAATAAGGCTAGAATAAAAATAGACCTTTCGGTACTCCACGACGAAGTGGCGGTTTGCATCACCGACGATGGCTTTGGCTTCAACTTCCAAAAATATCTCGATATGCCGGATGAGGAGCTTATCCAAAGGCTGGAGTTGCCCAACGGCAGGGGGATATCCATGGCGCTTGGCTATTTCGACTCGATTTTTTACAGCAAAGGCGGCTCCAGCGTGCTTTTGATGAAAAAGTTCAATTAAAAACCTGGTATTGGCATCGGCAGGGCCTTGGCATGGCGGATAACTCCGGCGCAGAAAACACAAATCAAGTAGGAGCCGATGCGCGGCACAATTGACGTTATGGTGGCGGAGTGCGTTTTATTTGTGTAGCATTAGGGGTAGGTAAAATCGGCAAGAGCGCCACTGCAATAGGTAATCAAAACTGGAAACGGCAATATGGAAAATGAACGGGAACAGGAACTGGACGAAAAGAAAAAAGCTAAGGCCAAGACGGACAAGGCAATGATTATATTTATAGTCCTGACGCCGATACCGATGTTTGTGCTGTATCTCATTGTCCTTTACCTAGCCAGGTAGAAGCCAACAGGCGCGTTGCAGGAATATTACTTAGGGAGGCATTTTGCTTATGGACAGGATAGTTTTTGTTGTTTTGTTTCTTGCTGGTTTGGGGGCATCTCCGGATATGGCGGTTGCGGCGGCAAGGGATATAGCCGTTTCGGTGGATGCAAAAGGTTTCACCCCCTCTACGATTTCCGCCACAAAGGGGGAGACCTTAAAACTCATAATTACCCGGAAGGTTGAAAACACCTGCGTAAAAAAGATCGTCATCCCCGAGTTCGGCATTAACCAGGATTTGCCCCTGAACAAGCCAGTCACCGTCAGCATCACTACCGTAAAGAGCGGGGATGTGGGCTTTGCCTGCCCGTTGGATATGGTCAAAGGCAAAATACAGGTGAAATGACCGGCTATCTGCGGGTCGCCCGTAAGGGTAGTGCCGCCTGCCCCCGTTGCCTCATGGCAGAATGTAACCCAAGGAGGCTAAATTCTTCTAGTCATTGCCTCATAACTCAGGTAACCGTAGGACATTAAAGATTTTTCTTAGCTTTTTCTCAACAGTTTTCTTT
>JAHFEI010000138.1 GCA_023248615.1 Nitrospinales bacterium
CACATCCATTATCGAACGGCTAAGCTCTTCCATGGCGGCGGCTATGGAGGATGCGGCAATGGAAAGGTTGCTGGAATTATCCGTAACCTCGCGTATCGAAACCCCCATTTGCTCGATGGACGCCGAAGTCTCGTCCACGGAGTGGAGCTGTTGCTCGGAATTACGTTTCAACTGCCGCATCTTCTCGCCTATGGATTCTCCCTCCGCCACCACCTTGGCGGCAGTGGTGCGGATGCGTATCATCGTATCTTCCAGGTTTTCCGCCATATCGTTGGTGGAGCGCGTAAGCGCCGCTATCTCGTCATTCTCGCCGTACATCGGCAGGCGCATCGTAAGGTCGCCCACCGACATCCTCTGGTTGGCATCCACCAGCCTTAGCACCGGCGCGGCTATAAACTGCGCAAAATAATAAGATGCCGCCACTATACCCGCCGCCGCCACGATGAGGAACATCACAATGCGCAAAAGCATCGCACCCAGAGGCTCCATCACCTCGGAACTTTCTATTTCCACTACCAACCCCAGCGGCACGTTACCCATCATCACCCGCGTAAACGCGCTCAGCACGTTCGCGTTGCGGTAGTTGGTTATTTCTTCCACGCCGCTCTTTCCCTTTATCGCGCCACGCGCCGCCGCCGTATCCACCTTCCGCGCCAACACCGTGCTTTCCTTTGAAAAACGCGAATCGGTGCGCATCTGCCCGTCTGTGCCGACAAGGTACGCCTCGCCGGTGCGCCCCATGCCGGAGAGGTTGCGCATCACCTGGTTTATCCGCGCTATCGGCATCTTGAATATAAGCACGCCGATCCTCTTGCTTCGCTCGCCGAATACCGGCGTTGCGGCGAATGCCGCCGGCGTGTTACCGCTTGGCTCGTACAACGCATAGTCCGCCATATACACCGTGCCACGGTCGGCGGAGGCCGCCTCGCGGAAAGCCAGCGCCACGTTTTGTTGTGCATACTTGCCAGTGGCAAGGTTGGCTCCGAAATCACCATCCTTCTTCACCGTGTAAACCACGTTGCCGCCCATATCCACCAATAGCATGTCGCCATAGCCGAACTCCTGTATGAATTCGCGGAAGTGCGGATGGAAGCGGATATGCGCCTTGGTGAAAGCGGAGCTATCCTTCGCATCGGACATCTGGTCCCTTTGCCCCGGCGGGTTGGGATTCCTCTCCATATACGCGCTACGGGGAGCGTTGCCGCCCGATTCGAACGCCTGCCGGAAACTTTCCATCCCCTCCGTTACCGAGTAGTCGTCGGCATAAACCCGCAACTGCGACTGGATTTGGTCGAAGTAGTTTTGAAGCTCCACCTTTTTGTTGTCACGCGCCGTCAAAAGCATGCGTTGCGTGGTCTGCTCCACGGCGGATGCCCCCTGCTCGTAGCCGATGATGCCGGATAAAAGTATGCCGCCCAAACCGAACGACAACAGGATTACCGTGATTTTGGCCTTAAGTTTCAAGCTGGCGAAATAACGCTTCAATTTTTACCCCAAATAAATTACGGAACCGACAAACCCGACCCGCTCACAATCGCACCAAGGCCACACCCTTAATCCCGTGGCGACCATAAGCGAAGACAAGATGCCTACCGCGAAATCATACCATGAGGGATACAGGGTTGCTCGCCGTTTTTGAATTTACCCGGTAGCCGATGCCAACTCTACCTATACGACAAAACGGGAATCCAGTCATTCTGAGCCTACCTCGGGTGGGCGAAGAATCTCCCTTAGCTTGGGTGAGCGCCTTCGCTGGCGCTCTGGATGACGAAGACTGGCGAAAAGAGTTTTTCAATAACCACCCCTCAATCGGCTACCCACACAAATGCCAGAATCTCCCTACTTCAGGAGCGGTAAAACCTTTTGCCAAATTATTTCCGATATCTCTCCTGCCGATTTTGTGGCGTCTATCCGTACCATCTTCTTAAACCCGTTATGCCCGCCATTGAAAACACCATACACATTCTGCAAGTACTCTATCTTCTCAAACCCTATGTTAGCCCCGCCACGGCTGTCCACCCGCTTCAATCCCCCTTCCGGCGCAATTTCCAAAAAGAAAACCGCGTCCGCCTGCGGGAAATGCCGGTTCTTCTCGAAAATCATTTCCGGGTCGAACCCCAAAGCGCCCTGATAGGCGGCGTTGGAATAAAGATAGCGATCCATCACCACCACCCTGCCCTCTTGCAATGCGGGAATGATGTTTTGTTTGCTGTCTTCCTCGCGATCTTTTATGAAGTAGTCCAACTCCTCGTCCGGCGTTACGCCTTCCCTGCCGTGCGTGGCAATTTGGCGGATTTTTTCTCCCCACGGGCCGTTGGTCGGCTCCTTCAGGTATATGGCGTCGCGCAAATGTTTCTTAAGCCGCTCGACCAGGAGATGTGCCTGTGTAGTTTTACCCGCACCGTCTATACCCTCGAAAACGATGAACAGCCCTTTCCCGTTTTTCCCATCCCATACGCACATGGGGGGATTGTACTATCTTTGCGCCGTTTTTCACGCGCGAAATGAATTTCCGCTTTCGCATAATGATAGCGCCTTCTCACTCCCCCTCTTTCGTAAGGAGGCCCGAAATAGTAAATATCCAGTCCGAGCCGGAAATCCACCGTAGACAGGGATAAGCGGATGTCGGCGGCGGTGGGCATACGTCCCGCCGCCGAAATTAAGCAGGGAGCATATTGTGCCCCGGATGTGGTACCATCCAGACCGTGAAAAAGCCGCAGTTTCAAGATAAGAAAACCTTCCCGCCAAAGCGGGATTTCCGCACACCCCAAGCTCCTGCACCAAGGACAGGACGGGGTACACCAGCGCCGCACGCACCAGCATCAAGAGCAATGCGGGGCGGCGCACCGCCACCTGTTCCCAAGCTTCCGGCGAAGCCACAACAGGAGGCGCTTAGCGGGAGATATTTCATCACCTTCCGCACTCAGGGGCTTACTCTTACGCCAGAGGCGATGGGCGCGGCGGCAAAAACCATAATGCTATTCAACAAAAAGCGGTACACGCTTTCCATCGCGGTGGTATTGCCGGAAATAGTGCATATGCTGATATGGCAAAAAAAAGGGCAGGACGGCAAATTCTACACCCTTGAGAAACTGCTGAAATCGGTGAAGGGAACATCGGCCATTGCCATAAACAAAATATTGGGCAAAACAGGCTCGGTGTGGCAGAAAGAATCGCTCACGGAAAAACTGCGCGATTCCGCCGAGTGGCAGGCAAAATATGCGCTGATACTTGTAAGCCCCGTAAGGGCTAATATGGCGGACATCCCGGAAGACTATCCGTGGCTGATGCAAAAAGACGAACTCCTTAAACCCCGGTAGGGATGTCGGTATCCCCTTTACTGTATGGAACGTACTTCAACGGAACGTGGTAGCAACAGGATTTATCCTGTAGGAGGCGCGGAATTGAAAATATACTCCCGAGCCAGAAATGGCCTAAAGGCCATTGTTGCGCCCGAGGGGCGCAAGACCGACTAAAGTCCGTCGCTACCGGAAACAGATCGGCTCTTGCGCAAAGCCGTTAACGGGACACCACACCCAGCGGGGGGCGGGTCACTCGCGGTACGAGGCCCAGGTGTTATCCGTCTCGAAGACCTTTACCAATACCGGCTTTACCTTTAGCGATGTTTTAAGCCCGTTGTAAAAAAACTCCGCTAACGATTCGGCGGTCGGGTTTGTATCCACGAACGGGGCGGCTTCGTTTAGTATCTTGTGGTCCAGCATGGCGATTAGCCTATCCATCTCCGTCTTCACATGGTAGAAATCCACCACCATCCCTATTTCATCCAGCGAGCCGGAGCCGAACACCGCCTCCACCGTCCAGTTATGCCCGTGCAAATCTTTGCAGGCCCCATCGTGCCCCAACAACTGATGCGCGGCGGAGAACGTACCTTTTACCGATACCTCGTACATGCCCATATGCCCTTCCTCAGCTTTCTTTCCTGCGGCCCATGATGCCCCGTTCTATGGTAACAGAGCGGGAACTACCGGTTTTCAGGTCGCGGGCGGTAACGCTCATTATGCCGTCCACGTTCACGTCGAACACCACTTCCACTTTCGGCTCGCCCTTTTTGGCTTTCTCTATGCCGCCCAGGATGAACTTGCCAAGCTCGGTGTTTTCCGGTGCGCGGTTGGAATTCCCCTGCATGACTTTTATTTCCACGTCGGTCTGGTTATCCGCCACGGTGGAGAAAATTTTCTTTTGCGATGCGGGGATGGTGCAGTTGGCAGGAAGTATTTCCTCCATGGAGCCGCCATCTATCTCCAGCCCCAGCGCAAGTGGCGTAACGTCCAGCAGTACCTTTTTTTCCATAGAGCCGCCGATAATGGCCGCTTGCACAGCCGCCCCCAGCGCAACGCATTCCAGCGGGTTTACGCCGCCTACCAGCTTGTCGCCGAAGCTCTGCACTATCGCATCGCGCACAGCCGGTATGCGGGTAGAGCCGCCCGCGAGCAATATCCTGTCCAGGTCGCGGTTATCCACGCCGCTTTTTTTCAGGGTGTCCCTTGCCAGCCGGATAATTTTTGAAACTACGCCGGTTATCATCCCCTCCAGCATGTCGCTGGTAAACGTCTTGTCTATGTGGATGGGGCCATGCTGGTCTGCCGTGATGAACGGCACGTGCAAGCGCGCACTATCCTGGCTGGAGAGCGCAACTTTAAGTTTCTCCGCCTCGTCTTTAAGTTTTTGCATCGCAATCTTGTCCTGCCGCAGGTCTATCTGGTGGTCTTCCTTGAAGTCGCCGACCACCTTGTCTATTATCATCCTGTCTATGTCGTCGCCGCCCAGCATGTTATCGCCGCCTGTACCCCGCACCTCGAACACGCCATCCGCGATGGTAAGCACCGAGACATCGAATGTGCCGCCGCCGAAATCGAACACCATCACGTTCTGCTCTTCCTCCAGGCTAACCCCATAGGCCATAGCCGCCGCTGTCGGCTCGTTTATGATGCGTAGCACGTTCAGCCCCGCCAGCCTGCCCACCTCTTGCACGGCCTGCCTCTGCAACTGGTTGAAGTACGCGGGAACGGTAATGACCGCATTTTTAACCGAATGCCCGAGTTGCTTTTCGGCTCCTTCCTTGAGGTGTTTCAGGATTTGCGCCCCCATCGCCTCCAGGCTCCATTGCACGTCGCCTATGCCGACGCTTTCCTTTTCGCCCATGCGGCGCTTTACGGAGGCGAACGTGCGTTCCGGGTTCAGCACCGCCTGTTTTTTGGCCTTGCTTCCCACCATCACTTCGCCCGATTTTGAAAACGCGACGATGGACGGCATCATGGTCTCGCCGTTATCCACCGCGAAAAGCATCGGCGCCCCATCGCGCACTACGCCGATAGCCGAGGTGGTAGTGCCAAAATCTATGCCCACTATCAGGTCTTCTTTACCCGCCATTATATTTTCCCTGTGAAGCCCGCTACTGCGGGGAAGTTACCGATGCGTTGCGGAGCTATGCGTCATGCGCACAGTTTGTCCACATCCAGCCAGCCGACTATTGCCGTCCCGTTCCTGCCTATGCCGCGTATATACTCCGCCGATACTTCGCCAACTGCGGCGGCGGAATGCTCCACCTTGCTTTCCGGCAGGCGCAGGACGCTCGTTACGGCATCCACCAGCAGGCCGACCAGGTTGCCGTTTATTTCCGTAATCATCACGCGGGTGCTTAGGGTAAAATCCACCCCTTCCATGCCCAGCTTTATGCGCAGGTTTATAACGGGCACAATCTCGCCACGCAGGTTGATCACGCCCTCGAAATAGTCTTGGACGCGTGGAACGTAGGTTATGCCTTCCAGCATGATTATTTCGCGTACTTTTGTGATATCGACCACATACTCCTCGGAACCAAGGACTATGCCAATGAAATGATAGGAAGCTTCCGATTGCTCTTTTGCGGATTCTTG
>JAHFEI010000139.1:0-1872 GCA_023248615.1 Nitrospinales bacterium
ACAGCCCCAACAGCCAACGTGAAAATGGCCTGCACGGAAGCCAATGCATCAATGCCGTCCATAAAATTGGTAAGGTTCACCGACCATACAATGCCGATGACGGCAATAATTGCGCCAACACTGCCCGCCCCGAATACATAAGCCCCAAAATCAATCGTGGGCCACCCACCCTGCATGTAAACCGGCAGGACGGCGGCCACTATCTGGATGATGAAACGCGTAGAAGTTCTCAGGCCGGAAAAATCGTCCGTAAAACCCACCACGGCGACAAGAACCACCCCAGGGAAGACTCCCAGCAAAAGACTCTTTTCCATGGCTCCGAAAGTACCAAGATAAAGCGCAATTGCCACGGTGGTAATGCAAAACGCCAGCCCGCCGCCCCGTGGTGTCGGAATTTGGTGCGAACTGCGGCTATTGGGAATATCGACCATTGACACCTTGACGGCGTAAACGCGCAATACGCCAGTAATGAGTGCCGACAGCATAAAAGACAGTACCAATAAAACAGTAATGGTCACATCCATGAAAATTTAAATCTCACCCTGATATCGGAGCGTATGTGGGTTGTGTTCCACTTTTCAGCACAGCCCCGCAAAAATTTCCGGGAAAGTATGGGTAGGCCAAGAATAAAAAAAGGCCGGGCTGTTTTGAAACCCGGCCATGACAAACATTGTCCAAAAGCAGCTTTACTTTGCCGCTTCGGCTTCCTCAACGCGCCGTACGCGGCGTTTCGGGGCGGCAGAGGCATCCCTATCCACCAGTTCTATTATGGCCATCTGGGCTGTATCGCCGTTTCTCAGTCCCGCGCGGTAGATGCGGGTATAACCGCCCTTGCGTTCTTTATAGCGTTCAGCCAACGTGGAAAACAGTTTGGCGACAACATCCTTGTCCATTATATAACCAAGCGCTTTCCTGCGGGATGCGAGAGTCCCACATTTACCATTGGTTATCATCTTCTCCGTATAGCGCCGAAGTTCCTTCGCCCGTTGGAGCGTGGTGGTTATCTTTTCGTAGCGCAAGAGCGACGTAACCATATTGCGAAACATGGCAGTCCTATGTGTCGTGGTTATGCCGAACTTTCTTCCGTCTTTTAAGTGCCGCATGGCCGATACTCCTTTTTACTGTTCGGATTCGAGATGTTTGATGTCGTCCTCGGACATTCCAAGGCTCAACCCCATCTCACCAAGAATCTGCTTTATCTCATTAAGGGATTTGCGCCCGAAGTTCCGCGTCTTCAGCATCTCGCTGTCGGTCTTTGTGACGAGTTCCCTAATGGTCTTTATGTTGGCCTTTTGCAGGCAGTTGTATGACCGCACCGACAGCTCCAGTTCCTCAACGCTCCTGTTCAGGTTGATTATCGGCTTCTTGCGCTCCGTCCTCGCTTCCGGCTTGGGGGCTTCAACCTCTTCGCCGACGTTTATAAAGAGCTGCATATGATCCCTTTGGATACGGGCCGCGTTCGATACCGCCGTTTCCGGGTCTATCGTGCCGTTAGTCCACACTTCAAGTATCAGCTTGTCAAAATCCGCCGAACCCCCGACGCGGGTCTTTTCAACGGTGAAGTTCACCTTGCGTATTGGGGAAAAGTTGGAATCAATCGGTATTATGGAGATATCCGCATCTTCCACTTTCACATCCTCAGAGGGGATGTAGCCGCGGCCCATACGGGTAAAAAGCTCCACCTTAAACTCGGCCTTTTTGTCCATAAGGCTTGCAATATGCACTTCCGGGTTAACAATCCGCACTCCGGGCGGGCACTTGATGTCCGCACCGGTAACTTCCTTCTTGCCTTTTTCATCGATGTGCAGGACAACCGCTTCCGGCGTATTCTGCTCTATCACCACTTCCTTGAGATTGAGTATGATATCGGAA
>JAHFEI010000139.1:1882-5876 GCA_023248615.1 Nitrospinales bacterium
ACGGCCACTACGGAAGCGCCAGGGATGGATGAAAGAAGATAACGGCGCAAGGCATTGCCAACTGTAACGCCAAACCCGCGCTCCAGCGGTTCTGCGACAAACTTTGCATACGTTTTATCGGCAGTGGAGTCGACGCATTCCAGTTTTTTCGGCTTTACAAAATCTCTCAAAACTGCATTCATCAATATCTCCTTACTTCGAATAGAATTCGACGATTAGTTGTTCCCGTACCGGCAAATGGGTATCTTCAGGTTTCGGATCGTCCAGAACCTGTCCCTTCAACTCACCTTCAGTAATGGAAATCCAAGATGGTGGCGTGATTGCCGCCCTCTTCTCAAGCATCTCTACGAAATGCTTCATAGTCTTGCTCTTTGGGGCCACTCCTATCACATCGCCTTTTTTTACGGTGAACGAGGGCAGGTTTACGCCCTTGCCGTTGACCTGTATATGCCCGTGCGCCACAAGCTGGCGCGCCTGCACCCTGTTGCTCGCAAAGCCCAAGCGATAAACGGTGTTGTCCAGCCTGCGCTCAAGCAACTGTATGAATATGTCGCCGGTGATTCCTTTTTTACGCGCCGCAGTTGCGTACGTCTTGCGGAACTGCCGTTCCAGCACGCCGTATATCCTGCGAGCCTTCTGTTTTTCCCGAAGCTGGATGCCGTATTCTGTCACCTTCGTACGCCGTTGGCCGTGCTGGCCGGGGGCGTAGGCTCTCCTCTCAAGCGCACACTTGGCGGTGATGCAACGATCACCCTTAAGGTACAATTTTGTCATTTCGCGCCTGCACATCCTGCAAACAGCATCTCTATATCTTGCCACGGTACATCCTCCTCAGACTCTTCTACGTTTCGGCGGTCGGCACCCGTTATGAGGAACCGGGGTCACATCCCTGATATTTTCAACCGTAAGCCCTGCCGCCTGAAGCGCACGTATAGCCGCTTCACGTCCGGCGCCAGGACCCTTTACTGACACATCAACCCGCTGCATCCCCAACTCGCGCGCCTTCTTGGCCGCGTTTTCGGCAGTCACCTGCGCCGCGTACGGCGTACTCTTTCGGGAACCCTTGAAACCTACATGCCCAGCAGTAGACCACGCTACGACGTTACCGATAGAATCGGTTATCGTAACGATGGTGTTATTGAAAGACGCTTTTATGTGTGCCACCCCGTTAACCGGCACCTTCACGCTTTTCTTTTTCGCTACCGGCTTATTTTCTTTTTTCTTCTTCTCTTCAGACATTTAAACTCCTGTTACTTTACGTTCGCGACTTTTTTCGAGGCGGCGACAGTTTTCCTGGGTCCCTTGCGGGTCCTAGAGTTTGTGCGGGTGCGCTGTCCACGCGCTGGTAGCCCCTTGCGGTGCCTTAGCCCGCGGTAGCACCCTATTTCCATAAGGCGCTTGATATCCATCTGGATATTCCGCCTCAGGTCGCCTTCCACCGTCAACTTCTTTTCAATGATGTTCCTAAGGATGTTCACCTGGTTGTCCGTAAGGGCCTTCACCCGCACGGTGTCTTCGATACCAGCTTCTTTCAGTATCCTTGCGCTCGTTGTGGGACCTATGCCGTATATGTACGTCAGGGCAACCAAAACCCGTTTCTCTCTCGGAATATCTATACCAGCTATCCTAGCCATCCCTATACCTCCCGGTCATCCCTGGCGTTGTTTGTGTTTCGGGTTTTCACAAATAACCCGAACCACGCCATTACGGCGTATTACTTTGCATTTCTCACATATCGGTTTTACCGATGCCCTTACTTTCATTGTAACTTCACCTCAAAATCATTTGTATCTGTAAGTAATTCTGCCACGCGTAAGGTCATACGGCGAAAGCTCCACCTTCACCTTGTCCCCGGCCAGAATACGGATGTAGTGCATCCTCATCTTCCCGGACACATGTGCCAACACGACATGCTTATTTTCCAGCTCAACGCGAAAATTCGCGTTGGGCAAAGACTCCACAACCGTACCTTCTATCTCTATTACGTTTTCTTTAGCCACCTAGTACGCCACCAGTTCGCTCAAAACATCGGCGCCGTTGCGCGTAATGGCGATGCTGTGCTCAAAGTGGGCCGACAGCTTGCCGTCGCGTGTAACAACCGTCCAGTCATCATCCAGAACTTCCACATAGTGAGTTCCGGCGTTTATCATCGGCTCTATCGCAAGCACCATACCGCTTTTAAGGATGGGGCCGACCCCTTTCGGGCCGTAGTTCGGAACCTGCGGATCCTCATGCGGCTTCGTGCCTATGCCATGCCCAACAAAATCTGTGACGACCGAAAAACCTGCCGCCTCCGCATGCGCCTGTATTGCGTGCGAAATATCGGAAAGGTGTTTCCCTTCCTTCGCCTGCTCAATGCCCTTGTATAACGACTCGCGTGTAACATCCATCAGCCGATTAGCCTCTGGCGAAACTTTGCCAACAGCCACAGTAATGGCCGCATCGCCGTAATATCCTTCGTATTCAGTTCCCAAGTCCAGGCTTATGATATCCCCCTCCTTAAGCCTTCGCTTGCCGGGGATGCCATGAACCACCTCGCTATTTATGGAGGCGCACAGCGATGCCGGAAAACCACGATACCCCTTGAACGAAGGGCGCGCACCAGCGGCAAGGATAATCTCCTCGGCGGCGCGATCAAGTTCTTCTGTTGTCATTCCAGGTTTTACCATTTCCTTCAACGTTTTAAGCGCACGCGCCACAATCTGGTTGGCAATGCGCATCTTCTCTATTTCTTCTGGCGACTTCAATATAATCATGCAGCACCGATGATCTCCTCAATGCTCCGATAAACTTCATTAATGTCGGCCATCCCATTCAGCTTCCTATACCTGCCTGTTGTGCTATAAAACGCGCCAAGCTGTTCAGATTGCTCCTTGTATACGCTAAACCGTTTTTTTACGGTCTCTTCGTTATCATCACTCCGCTGGGACAGCTCCCCGCCACATTTATCGCAAATTCCATCCGCTACTGGTGGCGTAAACGATATATGATACCCCATCCCGCATTTTTTGCAAGTTCTTCTTCCGCAAATTCTTTGCACCAGTTCGCCCTCTTCCACGGAAAGGTCTATGACGAAGTCTATCTGCTTACCCAACCTGTCCAAAAGCTTTCCTAGAGCCTCGGCCTGGGCAACATTGCGGGGAAAACCGTCCAATATCAATCCGCTTTTGCAATCACCCTGGCGTAACCTGTCGTCAATAATGCCGATGACCACCTCATCCGGGACAAGTTTTCCCTGATCCATGAATGATTTGGCCTTCAACCCCATTTCTGTGCCATTTTTCAGCGCCTCTCGCAGGATATCACCGGTGGATATCTGCGGAAAACCATGCGTCTCCGTTATCCTCTTGGCCTGCGTTCCCTTTCCAGCCCCTGGAGGGCCGAGAAGTATAAGGTTCACTGCCTCCCTCTCATCTTGCCACCCTTGATGAAACCACCGTACTGCCTCATGACAAGATGCGATTCGACCTGCGACATAGTATCCATGGCTACGCCGACGACAATCAGGAGTCCCGTGCCGCCGAAGTAAAAAGGCACGTTGAAGAGCTTAATCATGGCATCGGGAAGTACGCAGATAATCGCCAAGTAGGCCGCGCCGCCAAGCGTTATGCGTGACAGGGTCCTATCGATATAGTCGCTGGTAGACCTTCCTGGGCGTATGCCGGGAATGAAACCGCCATGCTTTTTCATGTTGTCGGCGACATCCACAGGGTTAAACACCACTGCCGTGTAGAAGAAACAGAAAAAGAATATCATCGCCACATACAAGACGACATGCACAATGGTGCCGGGCGCCAGCATTGAGGCGAATTTTTGCATGGCCGGGTGCTGTATGAACCCGACTATGGTGGCCGGGAACATTATTATGGCCGATGCGAATATCGGCGGTATTACGCCGGAGGTGTTAATTTTCAGCGGCAGATGGCTGGTTTGCCCCGCGAACATTTTCCTGCCGACCATACGGCGTGCGTACTGTATCGGAATCCTTCTTTGC
>JAHFEI010000140.1 GCA_023248615.1 Nitrospinales bacterium
CTCAAAAACCGCGGCATGACCACTTGCTACGGAAATCCATGTAATTCCGCATAACCGCCTCGTTATTGGCTCCCATGTTCGTTACTTTCGCCGCATACTTGGGCTTGCCGGTAGCCAAGACGCTCCGCAAGACCTCTACCTCCATATCGGCAACCTTGTCCAGCCCACCGGGGAAAAAGGTGGCGCGAAGCTTATCCCCCGATGCGAACGGCATGTCTTCCGCAGTCATAAAACGGACTCCTCCCATGCTGATTTCGAATATAGCCCCTTGCACATTATCGCCCCCGGAAGTGGTTAAACTCACGGGGATCAGGCAGTCGTACCTCTCCTGCGTACGCAATACCTTGGAAACTATCTCGTCGCGGATCGCCATGATATAAAGATCGCTCTTTTTTAGCACCTCCACGAACAACGCGGAAAAAGTGTAGATAACCCCGCTCTCTTCAGTCCTAGCCACTACTTCCTCGCCGGGGACTGGCGGGATGAATTTCGCCTTCGGACTCGGCTTGTCCGTAAGTATGTACCCCGTCCCACGGCGGAGTTTCCAGCCTCGCAAGGCACACTTGGCGCTCATCTTGTTAAGCTCCAACACCACCTCCTGCCCAAGGTTAAACATGGTGCGTCAAATCCACAACATATTTCAGGTGCTCGGAGTAGTAGTTCTTCACCGACTGGAGTCCCGCCGTCGTTGAAGAGGCAAAACTCACGCCCGCAAAATACTTTTCCTCCTCGTTGCGCAGGTTCCTTACGGTGACATGGACGCCGGATACCGGCGTCCCATCAGGCAACCTGAAATCCAACGAAAGGTTGCTACCAACGCCAACCTGGCTTCCCAACGCCAGCATGGCGCCGCTTGAGGAAATGTCCGTAATGGCTCCGCCCATCTTTACCGCATCGCCGTTGTGCGCAACCTCTGCGGCAACCATCATGGAAATTCTCTCGCTGGTACGAAGGTTATGGCACAACATAGTTTGTGGAGATTCCAAAACAAGTACAGACGCCTTCTGATGCACCCGCGCAAGCATGGTTTTGAAAGAATACACCCTGCCCTCAGTAAGGAAACGGATGTTCAGCATGGCGTTGAACTCAAAAGGCATGGCGCTACCGTCCACTACAGGCACGTCAATCAGCATGAAGCCGGGAACGTCAATCCGCATCGTAGGCTCCTTGCCGGAAGACTGTATTTCCGACAACACCATCCTGTCCGGCTTCATCCCGCGAAAGACCGTGGAATACTTTCCACCCTTCCACTCCACAATCATTGGGTCGCCTACTGAGCACAGCGTCTCAATTTGGGGATTGTGGATCGTCTTAGTTGCCATGCCTTATTATCTACCATGAGCCATTGATTTAATACACTTTTTTACGGCGAGCAGGTATTCCTAGCGTATCTATATGTGCCAATTTTTAATTAAATGTAACACCATATATTTGCGCTTGATGCCATCGCACTTTGCGTACGATGCAGGAAGGCTAGTGCCACGCTACTGGCTTGGGATACGCTCTTTGTCCGCCACGCCGCCACCGGGCGCCGGTTTCAGCTACCGCTTTCTATCCCTGCAATGCGTCCAATCGCGCCGTAATACCTTTGCGGCTCCACCTTGAACATGTCGGTATGGCGACCATCTTTCACCTCCAGCATTTCTTTCGGCTGTGGGGCAAGCTCGTAAAGCTTTTGCGAGTGGTACGGCGCAACGATGTCGTCCATACCGCCGTAGACGACCAGCAATGGAACCTTAAGCTTTGCCACCTGTACCGCGTTATCGAAATCGGACGACGCGAGTATCCATATCGGCACGTTGGGATAAAAATCCCTCGCCATCTGTCGGATGGAGATGAACGTCCCCTCCAGCACCACCCCACGGCACGGCACACTGTTCGCCAGCTTAAGCGCCGGTACGCCGCCCATCGATTGGCCGAGGACGATAATAGAAGCCGGGTCTACCTTGCGGCCTTTTACAAGATAATTGTATGCGGCCACCGAATCGTTTATGAAGCTCTCCCGCAAGGCCATGCCATCGCTTTGGCCGAAGCCGCTCGGCTCGTAAATAAATACGTTGAGGCCCAAATCGACATATCCCTTTATTGCGCCAAGCCGGTTCGCCACCGTGCCGGCATTCCCCTGTATGTAAAAGATTGTCGGGCTCCCCTCCTTGCCAGCAAAATACCACGCGTGGAGCCGCCGCCCGTCCGAATCAAAGTACAGGTCGTCCGGCGAAAGACCGAACTCGCTTGGGGAATAATCGTACTCGTGCGAGGGGTGGAACATCGAGTTCCTCTCGTGCCACCTGCCCAAAGATAGCGCAAGGGCAAGAAGCAGGAAAACCGCAACGGTTGTATCTATAAAAAGTTTTTTTGCTCCCACTGCCATACTATATAGCAAAATGCGCAATGGACGAATAGGGCAGGGAAATAGCGTTGTTGGATGTGTCGTCACAAGACTTGGCTGGCCCCAACGGGCAAGCCCCATCAAACGGTTGTGCGCTTTGCTTTAAAATCGGAAATGGGCGGTTTGGATATCTACTTTTTGCCCGATTTGATAGAATGAGGCCGGAAAATAATGCTTCGATTGGGAGAGGTGAAAATGGGAATATCTAAATTCTACGACTGGAAAGATGACTACAAGGTTGGCATCGACTCCATTGACCAGCAACACATGAAGTTGTTTCTTATGGTGAAGGAACTGGATGGGTACATTGAGGCTGGCGAAACACATCTTGTCATGAAAACTTTCCTGATAGAGCTTATCAAATACACCATGAGGCACTTTGCAGATGAAGAAAAATATATGCAGGAAATCGGAGTCCCAAAGCATTCCTTCGAGGAACATACAGCAGAGCATAAAGATTTGGTAAAGCAATTGAAGGAATTTGTTGGGGAATTTGAAACCCAACACAAGATTTTTACTCCCAAACTAATACAGTTCCTCGTCGGCTGGCTAAAAAATCACATTGTCAGGACAGACAAGAAGATTATCCAATTTGTGAAGTAGATGGCGAAGCCATTGCCATGCTTCTACTGGAACCGGAGCCGCCTTTAAAACTGTTGCGCATTGCCGCCTCTCCCCTCTAAAGTAGCGGCATATGAAAATAGTGTTTTTGGGAACGCCGGAAATAGCCGTGCCGACGCTTGAAAAACTTGTGGCCTGCGGCCACGACCTGCTTCTGGCGGTATCGCAACCGGACAGGCCTTCCGGGAGGGGACAAAAACTCCTGCCGACACCCATAAAAAAACGCGCGCTGGAGCTTGGTGTGCCGGTATTCCAGCCACAGGACGTAAATAGCGCGGAGTCCGTGGAAAAAATACGCGCCCTCACCCCGGACATCCTTGTGGTGGTGGCATTCGGCCAGATACTGAAAACAAGCCTGCTGGAACTTCCCCCGCACGGTGGCCTAAACCTGCACGCATCGCTACTGCCGTTACTGCGCGGGGCGGCTCCAATCAACCGCGCGATTATGGAAGGGCATGCCATAACCGGCGTAAGCACAATGAAAATGGCGCGGCGCATGGATGCAGGAGATGTATATTTGAAAAAAGAAATCCATATTGGCCCTACAACAACCGCCGGGGAACTGCACGACATGGTAATGTCCGTGGGAGCCGATTTGATGGCGGAGACGCTACGCCGGATAGCGGTGGGGGATATCGCCGCATCGCCGCAGGATGAAACGCTGGTAACCTTTGCCCACAAAATAATCCCGGCGGAGCGGGCAATAGACTGGACAATGCAGGCCGTGGAATTGGACAGGAAAATACGCGGTCTTTCGCCCGTTCCCGCAACGTACACTTTCTTCCGGGGTAAAAGGCTCCTGGCACTACGCTCGAAGCTTGCAGACGGCATATCGGACTCCGCGCCCGGCTCCATCCTTTTTGGTGAGGGGAAAGAATTGGAAGTAGCGGCTGGAAATGGTAAATTGGTGCTCCTTGAGTTGTGCCCGGAGGGAAAAAAACCTATGCCCGCCGCAGTATGGGCCAGGGGGGCAAGAATTGGCAGTAACGACAGGTTCGAAGACCGCTAGGGGATATGTAACATGAATATTTGCGTTATCGGGACAGGATACGTTGGGTTGGTTACGGGAACCATATTCTCCGAACTCGGCAACGATGTTGTCTGTGTGGACAAAGTCTCCGAGAAGATTGAGAACCTGAACAAGCACATAATGCCGATTTACGAGCCTGGCCTAGAAGAACTGGTGGAACGCAACCATAACGAGGGAAGGCTACGCTTCACCACCGACCTGAAGGGCGCAGTGGAGCTTGCGGAAATAATATTCATCTGTGTCGGCACTCCGCCCAGGGAGAACGGCGAGACCGACCTTACATTTGTCGAAGACGCCGCCAAGGAAATAGCGGCTTGCATGAACTGCTACAAAATCATCGTCAACAAAAGCACCGTCCCCGTCGGGACTGGCGACTTGGTGCGCGACATCATAAAGAGGGAATGTAGGGACGGCCATAATTTCGATGTGGTATCCAACCCGGAATTCCTGCGCGAGGGGCAGGCGGTGCATGATGCGCTAAACCCCGACCGCATAGTGATAGGCGCATCCCACAAGCAGGTCGCGTTCCGCCTTCTGGAACTATATTCGTCCCTGCAGGCGCCGATGATAATAACCGACGTCCATTCTGCGGAAATCATAAAGTATGCGTCCAACTCGTTTTTGGCGGTGAAAATATCTTTCATAAACGCCATCGCGAACCTGTGCGAGCGGGTGGGAGCCGATGTGGAAGACGTAGCAAACGGGATTGGGCGCGACCACAGGATAGGGAAGGCGTTTTTGAATTCCGGCCTGGGGTTCGGCGGCTCCTGCTTTCCCAAAGACGTAAAAAGCCTGCTCTACACCTCATCCAAGCTCGGCTACGATTTCGACATCCTGAAAAACGTGCTGGAAATAAACGAGGCGCGGGTGCCGCACTTCCTGGACATGATGCAGAAAAGGTTCCCGGACATGAAGGGGAAAACTTTCGCCGCGCTTGGCTTGGCCTTTAAACCCAACACGGACGATATGCGCGATGCAAAATCCGTGGAAATAATCAACAGCCTGCAAAAACTCGGCGCGAACATACGGGCGTTCGACCCGGTGGCAATGCCAGCCGCAAAAAAAATACTGCCAGCCATCACCTACTGCCAAAGCGCATATGACGCCTGCAACGGGGCGGACGCCATGATACTGATTACCGAGTGGAGGGAGTTTAAACTGCTCAACCTCGAAAAATTGAAAAAAACCATGAAAACCGCCGTCATATTTGACGGGCGAAATATGTACGACCCGGTACGCAAAGAAAGGTTGGGCTTTGAGTATTACAGCATGGGAAGGGGTAAATGGCAAAATTCCTGATAACCGGCGCGGCGGGGTTCCTCGGTTCTCATTTCACGGATCGCCTGATAGCGGAAGGACACCACGTCACCGGCATGGATAACCTAATAACGGGCGACCGCCGGAACCTGGCGCACCTGGCAAGCGAACCTCGTTTCGAGTTTATCGAGCAAGATATCAACAAGGGGCTGGGCTACACGGGAAACCTGGACTATGTGCTCAACCTTGCGTCGCTGGCCAGCCCGGTGGACTACTCCAACCACCCGCTGGAAACACTGATGGTTGGGGCGATAGGCTCCTACCACTGCCTTGAACTGGCAAAAGAAAAAAAAGCCGTTTACTTTTTTTCCTCTACCTCGGAAGTGTATGGCGACCCGTCGGTATCGCCGCAACCGGAATCATACTGGGGCAATGTAAACCCGGTCGGCCCGCGCTCGTGTTACGACGAATCGAAACATTTCGGCGAGGCCATAACAATGGCCTACCTGAATAAAAAGTTGGTAGATACGAGGATAGTCCGTATCTTTAACACCTT
>JAHFEI010000141.1 GCA_023248615.1 Nitrospinales bacterium
TCCGGCGCTTCCCGCTTGAGGATTTTGATTGCGTCTATGCAGGTTTTGGCTCTTCCCCTGTCCATATGGATTGGCGCAAGGCTACCGGTATCCGCAAATGTTTTCATGGCGTAGGCCGTTATGCGAGGCTCGCTACCCTTGGAGCCAAGCGTTATTTCCGCTCCCATAGCCTCGGCTTCCACCGTCATGCAAAAAGGGACGCCCGTGTTTTCGACTCCCGCCAGTTTATTTGCGCCCAAGGTAAGAGCCGCCATTTTGGTCGGGTCGGTGTGGGCTTCGGGCCAGGAACTGCCGCACTTGTCCATTATCTCCGTAACTACCATGCTCATCATGCCGCCCGGGCAAATGAAGGGAGCCCTGTCTACAGGCTCCCTGTTCAGGCTGTTTAAAAGTCTCTTTTTTTGTTCCACGCCTTCGCTGCTTGTTAAGTTGTGTTGTCTGCGGCCTGCCGCGTTTATCCGTCGCACCGGCCATATTTTCTGGCGGCATTGATAAGCGCTTCCACGTTGGCTGGCGGGGTGTTTATCGGCACTTCGCACCCGGAGCCGAGTATGAAGCCGCCCAAATCGCCCATCTTTCCGCAAATGGCTTTCGCCTCGGCATCTACTTCTTCCGCAGTATTTTTCAGCATATTCGCGGGAGTTACGTTCCCTATCAGCACTACCCTGTGACCCGCCGCCTTTTTTGCTTCGGCCATGTCCACCGCGTCCAGGCTCCATATGTCGAAGTCCGCTTCCAGCATCACTTTAAAGTTGGGCGTAGTCTTGCCGCAGATATGCAGGGCCGCCGGCATACCGCCTCCGGTTTTGTGTACGTGGTCGGCAAGCCGCTTCAGGTACGGCGCCACAAACTCATGGAAATGGCGCGGGCTTACAAGGCTACCGGAACCTATAGGCTCCACGATTATCGGGAGCGCCTTCCTCGCGAAAATTTCGTCTATGAACTTTATCCCCGCCTGTGTACATATCTCCAGAAGCTCGTGTACCCATTTCGGGTTTTTAATCAAATCCCTTGTTAACAGTTCCACCGGGTAAAGCGCCGCCGCAGTCGTAAAAGGACCGCCGAAAACGGTGCTGACACAAACTTCGCTTCCCACTTCCGCCACACATATCTCGGTCGCTTCTAGGTAAACCGCAAGCCTGCCATCTTTCTTGAAATCTGGCACCTTAACTTTACTTATGTCGGAGTGTTGTTTGATGAGCGGCTCGTCAATCTGGGGCGCGTCCTCATCGAAAAATTTCATCTTGGTACCCATCGCCTCGGCAAGCGTAGAGGTGGTGGAAAAAATCAAAATCAGGTCGTGTCCGTATTTTTTCCACGCCGCCACATGGGCTTGCCCCATCAGCTTGCCGTTCCTGTTGTACTGGCCCACAGGTACTCCAAGTACGCGAGCCGCATGGTTAAGGATAAGCGGGAAAGCCGCTATCCGCTGGGGTTTTTCACCTTTCAGGTAGCTCAGCACCCTGCCGAGCGAAGTCTGGTTATCTGCCGGAATAGATGTTTGTGTAGTCATGTTCTCCATCCTCTCTTTTAATTAGACCGCAACGCCAGCCAAAAGTTCCCTTCCCACCATAACCGCCTTGGATGCGTTATCCGCATAGCCGTCGGCGCCTATCTTGTCGGCAAATGCCTGGGAAATGGGGCCGCCACCTATCATCACCTTGTAGGAATCCCGGATGCCTTCCTCTTTCAGCATTTCGATGACCGTTGCCATGCCGTCCATCGTGGTCGTCATAAGCGTGGACATGCAAATAAGATGGGCATTCACTTCCTTCGCCTTTTCCACAAAACTGCCTAACGCCACATTCCTGCCGAGGTCGTACACTTCGAAGCCGGATGCGTCGAACATTATTTTGACAAGGTTCTTGCCTATATCGTGCGTGTCGCCTTCGCAGACGCCGATGACAACTTTATGTTTTTCCTTGACGGTCTTTTTGTCCAGGTGCGGCCTTAGTATTTCGATGCCAGCGTACATCGCGTCCGAGCACAAAAGCAGTTCGGGTACAAAGTACTCTTCCTGGTCGAAAAGCACGCCAGCTCTGCCCATGCCGGGTATAAGCCCGTTGTTTATCGCGTCCAACGCATCAAGCCCCGCCTTTACGGCCTCGCTAGACACCCGGATGACAAGTTCCTCGTTCATGTTGAAAACGCCGTCCGAAAGGTCTTTTAAGATATCCCCTCTTTCCCTTTTCAATTTCCCATCTCCTCTGCAACAATTGTTAGAACAACTCAGCACTATAATGAGTGCATGATTGGTGCCGCATTTCGTCTGTGTCAAGGATTGCGCGTGACGCCAGGCGTTCGCGGTTCTCATTGAATAAGCGGGAGTTGTGTAGCCCCCTAAATCACTTATTCAATTGTTCAATAGATTAAGAAATATTTATAGTATTCCCTGCCTATCGTAATGTTAAATCTCGTCCGAGGGCATGGACAACGGGCCACACAGTCGGCAAGTGTTGATTTGGGATAGGCGGCGCGGGCATCCTGTTGCTGGTTAGAATTTAGTTTTGGCGATCTTGGCGACTTGGTGGTTCATCTTCATTCTCCGTGCCTCTGTGCCTATGTTCCCTCACAGGGATGCCGATATATCCCCGAAGTGGGGTGTGGTTCCGCTAAAAAAGACCGTCGTATATGAAAACCACTCCAGCGCCGACCTCCTGCCAGTTCAGCTTTCCCCGTGCAATATCCAGCCCCGCTTTTCCCACCGCCTGCGCGAATGCCCGGTCTTCCAGCACGCGCACAACAAGCCGGGCAAACTCCTGACGGTCATCGGGGTCTTCACACAGCGCGTTCGGCGCAATGGACGCAAGGATATCGCGCGTGTAGCCGACAGCATTGCTAACCACCGGCCTGCCGCTTGCCAGGTAATCCCCCAGCCGTATCGGTCCCCGCGCCTCGTCCATCACGCCGTTTTCCATAGGAAGCGCCAGGCAGTCGGCGGCGCACAGGTATTTGCCCACCTCGCCACGCGGCACTTCTCCCAACCATTCGATGTGCGGAGAGAGGTGCGCGAACTCCTTTAGCGTTTCCTCTATTTTTCCGGACCAACTTCCCACCTTTACCACATGCCCCAGCATCTTCAGTTTTGTTTTCGGCATTTTGGCGCGCACCAGCGCAAACGTTTCTAGCAGTATCCGCAACGAGCCAAAATAATTGTGTCCCATCGAAAGTATCACCTGCTCATCCTGCCGCCATCCCGCACGTGTGCGGGCTATCTCCATTGGCACCGGCTTCACCGCCTCCGTATCACATCCGTTCGGCACCTCGTGTATGCGCTCGATTGGCGTTCCCATCCTCAACAAGCGGATATGGAAGTACCGGCTTACCACCGTAAATGCGTCCGGCCTTGCCAATGCCGGAGTCTTGTCCTCCAGAAATTTCAGCGCCAAATGGGAAACAGGCGAAAATACGCCGCCGTACGCATCGCCCCACGCATCATCCCAATCCAACACTATCTTCGTCTTCAGCCGTACGTAACGCGCAAGTATCACCGGCACGGATGTCGATGGCAGTGCGAATCCGAATGCGTGAATTACATCGTACCCGCCGGTAAGGACGCGCCAGCTTCCCAGTACCGTGCGCACCATGTACGCAAACACGGAGCCGGGACGGATAGGGGAGGGGAGCGTTGTTACGGAAAGCGTTTCTGACACGACCCTGCTACGCACTCTCCAGTCTCCGGGTCGTTCCGAGGCGCATACAAGGTCTACCTTGTACCCTGCATGCGAGAGGCTTTTGGCAAAATACAGGCAACGGAAATACGTCCCCTGTCCGGGATAGCAGTAGTTCAACAGCAGGACTTTTTTCATCGCCACAGGGATTCCAGCGCATTTGCGCCCAAGCGGATTACGCCGCCCGACCCCTGCCCCATAAGTGTCCTTCCCATATACCGGAACTGCCTTAGCACCCACCACGGATGTGAGAGCCTGGCTCCCAGCCACTTGCCGCCGAATGAGCGGCTGAACCGCTCCACCTCGTCCGCCCCAAGGTTATCGAACCGCACAAGGCAATTGGAAGAGCCATCGTAATCGCGCCAGTCGGCGGAGATTATCCTGCCTTCGGCAAACATGCTGTCGAAATACCTAGTGCCGGGAAACGGGATGGTTACGGAAAACTGCACCGTATCCACATCCAGCCGCCGCGCGTATTCCAGCGTCTTTTGTAGGCTTTGCGCCGTTTCCCCCTGGATGCCGAATGTGAACGTGGCGTGGGTTTTTATCCCGTGCCGAGCACATTTTCCCGCCACCGCAAGCGCACGGTCTAAATCCAGCGGCTTGCCCATGGCGCGAAGCAACGCCGGGTCGCCGCTTTCGATGCCGAACTTCATGCCTATGCATCCGGCATCCGCCATCCGCCCAATCATGTCGTCCGTCACGGCCATCGCATCCCCCATGCACGACCACTTCACATCCAGCCCGCGCCTCGTTATCTCATCGCATATTCCCAGCACATGTTTCCGGCTGATGGTAAACGAATCGTCGTCGAAATAGGCGGCGCGGGCGCCGTACTTGTTTTTGGTCAGCTCCAGTTCGTCCACCACGCGGGTGGGGGAAAAAACACGGTACTTCCCCTCCTTGTACATAACCTGGTTGAAGAGGCAGAAATTGCACCGTTAGGGGCACCCGCGCGAAGCATGAAGTTGCACGCCGGGGCGGTACTGGAGCATGTTGTCCCAGTATGCGCCGATATTCATCTCGCCGTTTGCGGGGAACATATCCCACGCTGGCATCGGCAGGGAATCCAGCTCTATAGGCCCGGCTTGCGCAGTTTCCACTATCTGGCCATCAACGCGCTCCATGAATCCGGGCACAGGCTCGCCGCCACCCGCCAGTTTTTTTGCCAGCAGAAAAAGGCTTTGCTCGTACTCCCCCAGAAGCACGGAATCCACCTGCGGGTTGTTTGCCAGTATCTCCCGCCCCAGCACGGTGGCATGCGGCCCCGTCATTACGATATGGCAAGCAAGCTCTTCTTTCAGCCGCCGCGCTATCTCCAGGTCGTAGGCTATGGTTGGCGTGGATGTTTCATACGCAACCATATCCGGCTTTTGCTCCGCACACCGGCGCAGGAATGCACCTATCGAAACGTCCATGGCTACCCCATCCAGCACCTGCGGCTGCATGCCGCCATCGCGCAGGACTGCCGCCGCGTACGCCATGAAAAAAGGGAACGGGACGTAATTTCTGGGTCGGCTCCCTTTCCTCTTCACCATCGAAAAAGGCCACCGGCTCCCGGCGCGTACAAAAAACCGCTCGTAGCCGTTTCCCATGTCTATTTTGTATGGCGGATTGACCAGCAGTATTTTCATCTCCCGCGATTTTATCATGCCGCGACATCGCCGGGGGCGGCGTATGGCTTTTATGCTATTATCTCGGTAATTAACCTAATGGGAGATATATGGATACCTATTACAATCCTGCGGACTTGGCGAAATTTGGCGATATCGGGAAAGATGTCCCGGAACTGTGGAAAGCCTTTTCGGAGTATTACGGAAAGGTTTTTGCCGAAGGCGCACTCTCCAAGCGCGAAAAATGCCTTATCGCCCTTGCGGTGGCCCACGCCGTGCAATGCCCATACTGCATAGACGCTTACACACAAGCGTCTTTGGAGAAAGGGTCGAACAAGGAACGGATGACAGAGGCCATCCATGTCGCCGCCGCCATAAGGGGCGGGGCAACGCTGGCGCACGGCGTACAAATGCGCAACGTAGCGGAAAAAATAAGCTTTTAACGAAGATGCCGGAACAGCAGGGGAATATCACTCCTTTCATAAAATCGCTCGACCGCGCTGGCCTCTCCCC
>JAHFEI010000142.1 GCA_023248615.1 Nitrospinales bacterium
GCTGGTGAAACAGCTCAAAATCGTTGAGGCGTTCCGCAAGTCCGGCAACAGGCCGGAGTGGATGGTACCCAGCGTTATTCCGGTCATCCCGCCGGAACTCAGGCCGCTCGTTCCGCTTGATGGCGGCAGGTTTGCTACATCAGACCTGAACGACCTGTACAGAAGGGTCATTAACAGAAACAACCGCCTGAAAAGGCTTATGGAGCTTCGCGCCCCGGATATCATCATTCGCAACGAGAAGAGGATGTTGCAAGAGGCGGTTTCCGCGCTGTTCGATAACGGTCGCCGTGGCAGGGTGCTGAAAGGGCCGAATAAACGGCCGTTGAAATCCCTCGCGGATATGCTCAAGGGCAAACAAGGCCGCTTCCGGCAGAACCTGCTCGGCAAGCGCGTTGACTATTCCGGCCGCTCCGTTATCGTGGTCGGCCCGGAACTGAAGTTCTACCAGTGCGGCCTGCCTAAAAAGATGGCCATAGAACTTTTCAAGCCGTTCATCTACCACAAGCTGGAAGTGAAAGGGTACGCCGCTACAATCAAGAGCGCGAAGAAGATGGTGGAAACCGAACAGCCGGAAGTCTGGGAAGTCCTGGACGAGGTCATAAAAGACCATCCGGTTATCCTCAACCGCGCACCAACGCTCCACAGGCTGGGCGCACAGGCGTTCGAACCGGTATTGGTTGAGGGCAAGGCGATACGCCTGCATCCGCTGGTTTGCGCCGCGTTTAACGCAGACTTCGACGGCGACCAGATGGCGGTGCACGTTCCCCTTTCGATGGAAGCGCAGGTGGAAGCCAGGATACTGATGCTTTCAATCAACAACATACTTTCGCCAGCTAACGGCAAACCGATAGCCGTTCCATCGCAGGATATCGTGCTTGGCTGTTACTATGTGACCAAGGAACGTGGCGGCGTGAAGGGCGAGAACAAGGCGTTTTCGAACCCGGCGGAAGTCCGCGCGGCGTACGACCATGGCGGCGTCCATTTGCAGGCCAAGATACGGGTTCGCATAGCTGGCCAGATACATGAAACTACCGTCGGGCGGGTGCTCTTCTACGAAATCGTGCCGAAGGTCATTCCTTTCTCGCACGTCAACCGCCTCATGAACAAGGCGGCGTTGCTACAACTCGTTAACGAGTGCTACACGAAGACGCCGCTGGACGTAATAGTGAAGTTCCTTGATGACCTTAAGAATGCCGGTTTCCATTACGCGTACCAATCCGGCATTTCCATCAGCCTCGAAAACATGACCATCCCCAAGAGGAAGACCGTGTTGGTGGACGAGGCCAAGAATAAGGCGCAGGAAGTTGAAGACCAGTACCACAACGGCCTTATAACCAAGGGCGAAGGGTACAACAAGGTTATCGACATATGGGCGCAGGTCACCGACCGCGTTACCGAAGAGGTGTTCGCGGAGTTGAAGACGGAAGACAAGATGCTTACAGATGGCCCACTTGTGAAAAACTCGCAGTTCAACGGCGTGTACATAATGGCGGACTCCGGAGCGCGAGGTAGCAAGGCGCAGATAGCCCAGCTTGCTGGTATGCGTGGCCTGATGGCCAAGCCCTCCGGCGAAATCATCGAGACGCCAATCACTGCAAATTTTCGCGAAGGCCTTACTGTGGCCCAGTACTTTATCTCCACACACGGAGCGCGCAAAGGGTTGGCGGATACGGCGCTTAAGACCGCAAACTCCGGGTACCTTACCCGCAGGTTGGTGGACGTTGCCCAAGACGTTATCGTTACGATGGACGATTGCGGCACGATGAACGGCATAGAAATCACTGCCCTTACAGAGGGCGGAGAAATAATCCAGCGCCTCGGCGAACGCATACTGGGACGCGTTACCCTGGAGGCGGTCATAGACCCGTTTACCAAGGAAGTCCTGCTTGATGCCAACAAGGAAGTGAACGAGGTCGGCGTCGAGAAGATAGAAAACGCGGGCGTTGAGCAGGTGAAAATCCGCTCCGTCCTCACTTGCGACGCGCAGGACGGCATATGTGCCCAGTGCTACGGACGCAACCTTGCCACCGGCAGGTTGGTGGAAAGTGGCGAAGCAGTAGGCGTTATCGCGGCGCAGTCTATAGGCGAGCCGGGAACACAGCTGACGATGCGTACTTTCCATATCGGCGGTATAGCAAGCAGGGTGGCCGAGCAGACCAAGCTCCAGACCATAAAGGGCGGCGTGGTGAAGTTCGTAGAACTCCGCACGGTCGCGCTGAAAAACGGCGAACTTATCGTCATGAACCGCAACGGCGGCGTTATCATCCAGGACGAGGAAGGGCGCGAAAAAGAGCGGTACAAGATTATTTACGGCGCAAAGATGAAAGTCGTCAACGGCGCCCGCGTGAACGAGAGCGACATAATAGCCGAGTGGGATCCGTACACCGTATCGATACTCACGGAATCGACTGGAACCGTGGCTTTTGGCGATATCATCGAGAACGTGACGATGCGCGAAGAAGTGGACGAAGTGACGGGCCATTCCATAAAAATCATCTTGGACCACAGGGAAGAAAAGAAGCATCCGCGCCTTTCCATCAAGGACGACCACGGCAAGACGATATCCCGCTATGTACTTCCGGCTGGCGCGCATATAAATGTGCGCGAAGGCGAACGGATGGAAGTGGGCGACGTTATCGCAAAGATACCGCGCGAAACCACAAAGACCAAGGATATCACCGGCGGTCTTCCACGCGTTGCGGAGCTTTTCGAAGCCCGCAAGCCGTATGACCAGGCGACAATATCCGAGGTTAGCGGACGGGTTAGCTACGGCCCGTTCGTAAAGCGGACCAGAGAGATAATCGTCAGCACCGAGGACGGTACCGAGTACAAGTACACAGTTCCGCGCGGCAAGCACGTAAACGTACACGAAGGGGACCATGTCCACGCTGGCGAACCGCTGGTGGACGGCGCCCCGAACCCGCATGACATCCTGAACATAATGGGCGAAAAGGAACTCCAGAAGTACCTTGTCAACGAAGTGCAGGAAGTCTACCGTTTGCAAGGCGTACAGATAAACGACCAGCATATAGAGGTCATCGTAAAACAGATGCTCAAGCATCTCGTTATCGAAGATCCGGGCGACACCAATTTCCTCGCAGGCGAACAGGCGACCAAAAAGCTGTTCCAGCAGAGAAATATTGAGATGATAAAGAGCGGCAAAAGGCCGGCGAAAGGAAAGCCGATACTCATGGGCATCACCAAGTCTTCGCTGGCGACCGAAAGCTTTATCTCCGCCGCATCGTTCCAGGAAACGACGAGGGTGCTTACCGAAGTTGCCATCTCCGGCAAGGTGGATATGCTCAAGGGGCTGAAGGAAAACGTAATCATGGGAAGGCTTGTGCCAGCCGGAACCGGCGCGCGCAAGTACCTGAACATGGGCGTTACCCCGACCAAGCTCCCAGGTTTCGATTTCAAGGAGAAAAAAGGCGCGAAAGCGGCCGAGGAATCCTTAGTCGAATAACCCAATCAGTCCAGATATCCAAAGGCTCCCCGATGCAAATCGGGGAGCCTTTTTTATTTCCTTGGAGCGGTCTTCGCACCGAAAGTATTTGCAGGTTATTCCGGTGGCGTAAGACCCGCAACCGCCTATGGCATACCCGTTCGTGGCAGGGTAAATGGCGACACGCCACATCCAAAAGCGGATACGGTTTTGTTTTTCGGGTGGGACGTACTATTCTTGTGGCAGGACATGATAAAACACTTGCCGCTTAGAGTTATAGACTACCTTGCCGCGATGGCATGTGGCGCGTTGTCGTTGCTCCTGCCAGCACTGCTGGTACCTGCCGACTGGCCCATGTTAGCCGCCATGTCAGCCGGGATGGCGTTGGCCATGGGAGCCGCATTTTTTATAACGAACCTCCTCGCGCCGATTGCAGGCCCGTTTGAGTTGATGATACCCGGCATGGCGATAAGCATGACTGTTGGCATGCTCCCGGTGCATATGGCGGGCATAGGGGAACATTCGTTTTCCGCTATAGCCCTTTTTGGCCTTGCCGCCGGGGCAACGGTACAGGGGCTGTTCCACATTTACGACATCTTCCTGCACGGGGAGGTAAAACGATAACGATGGAAAAACAAATAAAGAAATGGAATAGGGCTGCCAAAAGCCTTGATTGGGCCGGGCCGGGGATTGAACGGCGTTATGGAAAGTTCAAGCGGGAGCTTTTTTCAAAGGCCAACGGTAAAATACTACTGGTGGCCGCCGGGACAGGGTTGGATTTCGGACACCTGCCGGATGGACAAGATGTCACTGCGGTCGATTTTTCCCCGGCAATGCTTGCGCGCGCCGCTAAAAGAGCCGATAGCTACAACGGAAACTTGCGGCTGTTACTCGGAGATATCCAGCGGCTTCCGTTTCCCGATATTGCGTTTGATACGATAGTGACTTCGTGTACCTTTTGTTCCGTACCCGATCCGGTAAAAGGGCTTGTAGAACTTCGGCGGGTGTTAAAGCCTGGTGGTAGGCTTTTGATGTTCGAGCATGTTCGGCCCGGCAACTTTTTTCTGGGGTTGTTGACGGATTTCATGTCTCCCATTTCCCGCCTCTTTGGGCCGGAGCTAAACCGCCGAACGGCTAATAACGTGCAACGGGCAGGCTTTGAGATAACGCGGGAATTCAATGTATACCTTGATGTGGTAAAAATATACGAGGCCCAAAAGAGTAACAATTAGTTGTGTAATTGGGCAATCCCATGCGTGGCGGTATTTCTCGCGCTGATATCTTGTGTGGTACAATCCCACGATAATTTGAGAGGACACTAATGGCGGTAAGGGAAAAGAAGAGGCTCGGCGACCTTTTGATTTCGGCGGGAGTCCTGACTCCCGACCAGTTGAAAAAGGCTCTTGAGTACCAGCAGCAGACCAAGAGGAAGCTTGGCGATGCGTTGGTTTTGCTGAAAATTATCAGCGAAGAAACCATTATCAATACGCTTGCTTCGCAGTTGAACATAGAGGTGGTAGACCTCGATTCGGTAGACCCCGATTTTGAGTTGCTGAAGAAGGTTCCGGAGGCAACGGCCATCAAGTACGGGCTTCTCCCGCTTTCCAAGACGGGCAACACCGTCAAAATAGCCATATCCGACCCGCTGAACATATTTGCAATAGACGACATAGCTATAAAGCTAGGGTGTGAGGTCGTGGTTGCCATAGCCCGTGACCAGCAGATACAGTCTGCGATAACCAGGCACTATGGCGTTACCAGTTCCATCCGCGACGCTTTGCGATCCATAAAAGGCGGCACGGTACAAACGGATGAAGACAGTGCCATAGATATCGGCGTTGCGCCTTCGGAGATGGCCCCCATTGCGCGGCTTCTGGAGACGATAGTAAAGCAGGCGGTGACCGAACGCGCCAGCGATATCCATATCGAGCCGGACGAAGACAAGCTTACCATCCGATCCCGAGTGGACGGCATCATGTTCACTGCCGCCATCATCCCTAAGGCGTTGCAGGCGGCGCTTATAAGCCGCGCAAAGGTTATTTCCCGCATGGACATAGCGGAGTCGCGCATACCGCAGGATGGCCGGTTCAAAATGATTTTCGATGGAAAGGACGTCGAGTTCCGCGTTTCCACCTTTCCTACCATTTATGGCGAGAACGTGGTGCTTCGCATACTCAGGAAGGACGCAACCTTGGCCCAGATGGATGCCACCGGCCTTATGGGCGATTCGCTGCAGAAGGCCCTGCACATGCTGAAAACGCCGTTCGGGATCATGGTAGTCACCGGCCCCACTGGTAGCGGCAAGACGACGACACTATACGCCGCGCTGAACCTTTTGAACACGGTTGACAAAA
>JAHFEI010000143.1 GCA_023248615.1 Nitrospinales bacterium
GGATGGCGTGCGGCAGATTGCCTCCCTTCCCAACCCGGTGGGCGAGATATACGACGAGGCGGTGCGCCCCAACGGCATCAAGGTTGCGAAGATGCGTATCCCGATAGGCGTGATAGGAATTATCTACGAATCGCGGCCCAACGTGACGGCAGACGCGGCGGCATTGTGCCTGAAATCATCCAACGCGGTTATCTTGCGTGGCGGTAGCGAGGCTTTCCACAGCAACCTGGCAATCGCGGGGTTGCTTTCGGAAGTGCTTGCCGGGTGTGGCATCAATATTGATGCGATACAGTTCGTAAAAACGCCGGATCGCGATGCCGTGATGCGCATGTTGAAGATGGACAAGTATATAGACGTTATCATCCCGCGTGGCGGCTACGGCCTGATACGCATGGTGTCGGAGAACTCCGTTATCCCCGTGATAAAACATGATGCCGGCGTGTGCCATGTATATGTGGACGAGGGAGCCGACCTGGAGATGGCGAAGAAAATAAATATCAACTCAAAAGTGCAGCGTCCCGGCGTGTGCAATGCGGAAGAGACATTGCTTGTACATTCATCGTGGCTGGCAAACCTGCCCGCGCTTTTGGATGCGCTTGCGGAAAAAGGGGTGGAACTGCGGGGGTGCAAACGCACAGTGAAGGTGTATCCAAGAGCGAAACCTGCCACCGAGGACGACTGGTACGCGGAGTATATGGATCTCATACTTGCGGTGAAGGTGGTGGATTCTATGGACGAGGCGGTGGACCATATAGAAAAGTACGGCTCATGCCACACCGAGGCAATAGTCACCCCATCCGACCTGCGTGGATGGGAATTTGTAAAAAAGGTGGATTCTTCCGCCGTCATGGTAAACGCTTCCACCAGGTTTAACGATGGCGGGCAGTTAGGGCTGGGGGCCGAGATGGGGATAAGCACCCAGAAACTCCACTGCCGAGGGCCTATGGGGCTACGCGAACTGACCACTTACAAATATTTTGTTTTAGGCAACGGACAGGTAAGGGGCTGATAGTGAAAATCGGCCTGCTTGGCGGGACTTTCGATCCGGTGCATATAGGCCATCTTAATTGCGCAAACCAGGCGGCTTGCCGGTTTGGGTTGGATACAGTTTTTTTCATTCCCACCGCCGTGCCTCCGCACAAGAGAAAGGGCGGCGCGCCGATTGCCGACAGGTTGGCGATGGTAAAATCGGCCATACGTTCGAACCCGCTTTTCAAAATATCGCGGTTGGAGATAGCACCCGACCGCCCCTCTTACACCATAGATACCGTACGCCGGTTCCATAAAAAAGGCGGAGAGTTGTACTACATCATGGGGGTGGACGCTTTTAGCGACATATATTCGTGGAGGTCTTCCGGGGAGCTTTTCTCGCTGTGCAATTTCATAGTCGTTTCGCGCCCCGGCACAGATTTACGCAACGCCGCAACGCGCCTTGTTCGGGAGTTCCGCGCAGATGGCATCAAGCTTCGCCTTGAAGGGGGGCAGGCTAAAAACGCCGTGGAGGTGGTGATGCGTGTGGTCGGTTCCCAATTTACGGTATACCTTTGCAGGTTTACGGAGTTGGACGTTTCGTCAACGCAGATAAGGCGGATGGGCGTTGCGGGTGAATCCATAAAATACCTTGTGCCGGAGGCCGTGGAGCAATATATTACGAGGAGAGGGTTGTATCTGAAATGAAAAAAAAGACATATACGGCGAAGCAGAAAAAACAGATATTGGGTTGCCTTAGCGCCGCCTTGGACAAGAAGGCGGAGGATGTGCTTGTGCTGGACCTCCGCGGGGTTTCCTGCGAGGCGGATTTTTTCGTTATTTGTCATGGCGAATCGCGAAGGCAGGTGCAGGCCATTTCGCACAATGTGGAATCGGCGCTACGCGAACAGGGAATAAAAAGGTATAATGTGGAAGGCAGAGAAGCAGGGACGTGGATACTGATGGACTTCCACAACATAGTTGTGCATGTGTTCCACCAGACCGCCAGATCGTTTTATGCCTTGGAAAAACTTTGGGCGGATGCAAGAAGTTTGGATGAGAGTGAGATACTTGCATGGGGGTAATATGACAATAGCAAAGGACAGGCTGGCGCTACTAAAGGAGAAGCTGTTGCAGGAGCGTGATGTGCTTGTCGCCGAAGTGGACAAGATACAAAAACACTCCAACGACGAGTTTGAGTCTGAAGTCCCGGATATCAACGACGAGGCGGCGCGTACTTACAGCAGGCAGGTAATGCTATCGCGTGGCGAGGCCGACCGGCAGCAGTTAAAGCTTATAGACGAGGCATTGGAATCCATCGAACGTGGGGATTACGGCATCTGTGTCGACTGCGAGCTGGAGATACCGTACGAGAGGCTTAAATCGGTTCCCTTTGTCGAGCGTTGCGTTGATTGCATGACCAAGTTGGAAGAGGCGCGGTCGGAACGATGACGAAATAGGGCAGATGGCGTTCCGTCTATTCGTCCCCCTGCTCCTCATTTTTTTTCTCTTCCTCTATGCGGCCATCCTGAATCCCGGCGAGGTGCGGTTTTTTTACGCGCCCGGCAGTTCCCTGTCAATCCCCTACATCGGGCTGGTGATGGCCTCCTTTCTTGCAGGCACACTTTCGCTTTCGCTGGTTTATTTCTTCAAGGGGGTTGGCGACCTTATAAACGATTTTGCGGCGATGCTCAGGCGCTGGCGCTCCGCCCGAATGGAGATAAGCCTGGTAAAGGCAGGGGTGAGGGCCGGACAGGGGAACCTGGATAAGGCGATGCGGATGGTGGAGAAGGTTATCCTGCAAAAGCCGGAACATTTCGACGCCATAATGCTGAGGGGGGACATTCTGCACAAGATGGGGCGGGCCAAAGATGCGCTGGTGGCGCACTCTCTGGCGCTTTCCATCCGCCCGGCGGATATAATTGCCATCTTGCGGATAAAAGACGATTATCGCGCAAGCGGCAACCTGGCCGCCGCGTACCGGCTGTTGGAGCAGGTGCGGGGGCGCGACATGCATGATGCGGCAATACTGGCCGAGATGCGGGACATAAGCCTGATGTCTGGGGAATTCCACCGCGCTACCGTGTTGCAAAAGGAGATACTGGCGCTGGCGGACAGCCCGGTAAGCGCCAAGGCGGAGCAGGTGAAATTGGCGGAGGTCTATTGCCTTTACGGCGAGCAACTGATGGCGGAAGGGAAGTTCGACCTAGCGCGCGAAAATTTCCTTATGGCCTCGAAGGTAGAACCGGATTACATATCTGCCGCCATGCTCCTGTGTGATGCTTTGCTTGGGCTATCGTTACGCGCCGAAGCGGAGGAACTACTGAAAAACCTGTTCCGCAATACCGGCTCGCTGATACCGTTGCCAAAGCTTGCGGCAATATCGGCAGATGGCTCGGAAGCAGTTTACGCATGGGCGGCGCATACCAGGGATAGGGTCGCCGTGGAACCACTGGCTAAGGCACTGGGGAGCGGAAAGGAAAATCTTGTGCATTACCGTTGTGAAGCGTGCGACGCGCAGGAAGGGAGCTACTTCCCCCAGTGTCCATCGTGCGGCGGGTGGAACACCGCCATAGTGGCTGTAGAAGCCAATGCCTAAAGGCCAACAAAGCCGCTGACCCCGATGCATGACGCCAATCCGGCCCCGCTTGTTTCCGTTATAATTCCCGCCTTCCGGGAAGGCGCCCTATTGGAGCGGTTGCTGGCGTCGCTTGTCCCTGTCCCTGGTGTGGAGGTGGTTGTTTCCATACCTTATGGCGATGAAATATCGGAGCGCACCGCCGCAAAATTTCCGGCTCTTGTGGTGCAAGGGGAACGGGGGCGCGGCGCCCAGCTTTGTTCCGGCGTGGCAAAGGCTGGCGGCGAAGTTTTTCTTTTTTGTCATGCGGATGCCATGTTGCCGGATGGATGGAAGGATGCAGTACTTTCCTGCCTCGTGGAGCCGGGCGTTGTTGGCGGCGCGTTCCGGCTACGTATAGATTCGCCCTCGTTTGCCGCCCGCATTATTTCGCTGGGCGCGTTTTTACGTGGCGGGATTTTGGGGTTGGTGTACGGCGACCAGGCAATTTTCACTACCCGCCAAAACTATGAAAAGGCTGGCGGGTTTGCCCCGTACCCGATAATGGAGGATGTGGATTTTGTCCGCAGGCTAAGGCGCATCGGAAGGTTTGCATTGCTTGGGCGGGAGATGTTGGTTTCTCCCAGGAGGTGGGAAAAGGAGGGCTACCTGTTTTGCACCCTGCGAAATGCCGCGCTGATGGCGCTGTACCTGCTGGGCGTTTCGCCGGGCCGCCTTACGGCTTGGTACCGGAGTTAGCCCGCCGCATTTTTATAAGTTCTTTCAGCGCTTCGGAAACCATCGGCTTGTCCCATGCCGTGGGGCCGATGACATGTTTCAGTATCAGCCCTTCCCGGTTCACTATGTATGTTTCCGGCACGCCGGTTATCTGGAATTTCTTGGCAACGGCGCTTTCGGGGTCCATCAGTATCGGGAAGGTAAGGCCAAGCTGTTTCACAAATGGGGCTACGGATTTGCTTCCGTCCTTGTCTATGCTGATGCCCACCATTTCGAAATCTGGGCCTTTAAGTTGCTTGTAAAGGTTTTCCATTGATGGCATCTCTTCCCGGCACGGGGCGCACCATGTGGCCCAGATATTTATGAAAAGTACCTTGCCGCGCAGGCTGGAAAGCGTCATCCTTTTGCCGTCCAGCGTGGGCAGGTCGAAATCCGGCACCTGTTTCCCCTCCATCGGGCTGGCGGGAGGCTCCGGCTCGTTATTGGCCGATTGCCCGGCGGATTCCGCCTCTGTCATCTGCCTTGGTATCGGGCGGTTGATGATGGTTATCTTCGCGAAGACGTACACCATCACAATCGCGGCGCAAAGGATGGCGAACGGGACGATGGCCGCCGTGCGCTGTTCCTTAAAGGTCGTTTCGTTTTGCATAGAACTTGTCAACTTCCGCCGTTATCTCTTTCGGTGATTTTCCCTGCTTTGTCATGTCGTAGGCCATCTCCACTTCGTTCATGCAGATGTCGCAGTTGGCCCCGTGGTCGTTGGTGTAGCAGGTAAGGAGAGTCTTGTGTTTAAAGTTCGGGTTTTCCTTGCACTTGCAGTAGCAGTAAAGGCTATCCACCACCTGCGGTATTTCGGCGGCGTATTGGTAGGCCCTAGCCGCCCTGCCAGTGAACTCCGTTGCTGGCAGGATGGGGCGCGTTTCTATAAGCCCGCCTGCCGTGGGCGAACCACCTTCCCCGGTGGGGATTTCCTGCGCCACCGTTTTAGCCGCAAGGGCTGATTCTTCTTTTCTGTTTCCTTGCACGAGCAGGTAGGCGGTCATGCCTGCAAACGCCACGATACCAATGATAAAGACCAATCCGGCTGTCTTATTTGTCTTCATTGTAAGCTCCTCCTGAATGTCATGGTGTACCCCGGATTTTATCAGGAAAAACGGCGCATTCCACTTCTTTTATCGCATTTGGCGTTTTCGGGGTTAAAATTGGGCGCATGGGAAAAGCAAACATACTGGTAGTGGATGACGAACTGAATATACTCGATTCGGTGCGGGGAGTACTTTCCGACGATGGGTACGATGTGGGTACGGCCGGGAATGGCGATGACGCATTAAAAATGCTCCAAGAACAGCATTTCGACCTGGTGCTGTTGGATATCTGGCTTCCCGGCAGGCGCGACGGGTTGCAGACATTGCGCGAAATACGAAGGCGCAACATAGGTACGGAAGTGGTCATGATTTCCGGTCACGGTACTGTAGATACTGCC
>JAHFEI010000144.1 GCA_023248615.1 Nitrospinales bacterium
TTTACGGAGTCCACGGTCACCGGAACCATTGACCGAGTAGACCACCTGCCGCAATCCAGCATGTTGCGCGTTATCGATTACAAGTATTCCGCAAGCGTGACGGCCCATAAAAAACTTTTGAAGCCAGATACGTTCTGCGTGGAAAGTTTCCAACCCCCCATTTATCTTTTCGCGGCGCTGAGGCTTTTGGGAGAGACGAAAAACGCGGCGGGAGCCTATGCCGCTTATATTTCCCTTAAAAAGGAACCGGCAATAACAAAGCCGGAGCAGTCCCCTTTCGATACGGCGGGGAGCGCACAGGCGCTGAAAAAGCTGGAGGCATCCGGCGAATTTGGCGGGCGGATACTGGAAATAGTCAAGAGGATGGAGGGGGGCGATTTTTCCGTAACCCCTAAGGATTGCATTTTTTGTCCCTACCTCCGTGCCTGCCGTTATGTAGAAGTGCGAAAGGCGGAAACCGATGAGTGATACCCGCGACATAGTGGAATTTGACGGCGACACCTGCGTACACGCATCTGCCGGGACAGGAAAGACCACGCTATTGGTGGCAAAATTCCTGAAACTGCTTTCCGGCGAAACGGAAGGAAAGCCAACCCGCATTGACGAGATACTCGCCATCACCTTCTCCGACAAGGCGGCGGACGAAATGCGGCAACGCATCGCCAGGGAAATTTTAAGCAGGATACAGGAAACGGAAAAAGCGGAGCACGGCCCACAACGCACACGCACGCTGGCCCACATGGTAAATTCCCGCAGGAGGATGGCGCACTCCTACATCTCCACCATCCACTCGTTTTGTGCGCGGGTACTACGGGAAAATCCGGTAGAGGCGGGCATAGACCCGATGTTCGAGATAATGGACGCGCAACGCTCCTCCGCGCTGATGTCCCGCTCGCTGGGGCAATTCCTGCTGGCAAAACTGCGGCATGGCGACCACACCATTTTGGATCTTGCTTACCGGTATGGCTTCTCGAAGGAAGAAGGATTTGAAACCTCGCTAACAACCATTATCTCTTCCCTATTCCCGCTTGTACGCGCCGCCGATATGGGCGAAGCCGCACTACTGGCGGAATACGGCGAATTTGCGGATGGCGCAGAAGGGAGGATTGCCGCCACGCTTAAATCCGCCGTGGTGTCCGCCGCCGCCGTGTCCGCCGCCGCCAAGACAGGAAAAGCAAAAGAGATAATAGGAAAAGTGTGCGGCGGGTTGCCGGAATTGGAAACTGCGTCGCGTGAAAACCGCGAGCAGGCGGTGCGGCTTGCAACGAGCCTGAGAAAAACCCTAAACTTGCAATCCTTCCAGAAAAATGAGGACGCAAAAAAACTGGCGCACCTTATAGAAGAGATGCGGGACGGCATGGCGTCGCTCCTTGCTTTCCAATCCGCGCGGCAGGTTGCGGCGCTCATCGTGGAGTTCCGCATCCATTATGTGCGCAACGTGAAAAACCGGGAGCTCATCGATTTCGACGACTTGCAGGAGCTTACGCTGGCGCTCTTTAAACGCCACACGCAGATACGGGATGAATACCGCAAACTTTTCCGGGGCATACTTGTGGACGAGTTCCAGGACGTTAACCGCCTCCAAAAGGAAATCATCTACTCCCTTGCCACACCCGGAGATAAAAAACTTTTTATTGTCGGCGACCCGAAGCAGGCCATATACGGGTTCCGCGGCGGCGAAGTGCGGGTATTTGCCGAAGCGCAACGTGAGATAACGGAGCAAGATGGAAAACTTTTCACGCTTACCACCAACTACCGCTCCACACCGGAACTGGTAAATTTCGCCAATACCTTCTTCGCGGAGAAAGGAGAGGTGATGTTCGGCGAAATGGACAAGTGCATCGCATCGCACCCGGCGGCAGGAGAGCCTGCGGTGGAGCGGATAACATTCGCCCCGCGCGATTCGGCGGACGACAGCCGCTTTTGGGAGGCGCAACTTGTGGCAACGCGGATGAGGGAGATGAACAGGTCTGGCATCGCGTACAGGGATATAGTCGTGCTGTTCCGCAAGTTCACCGTGCTACCGCTGTACGAGGCGGCGTTCCGAAATGCTGGCGTGCCAACCATGGTTTATCGCGGAGCCGGGTTCTTCCAAAGCCAGGAGGTGGCGGACATGGTCTCGGTACTCTCATTTATAGAGGATCCTACCGACCTCATCTCGTGGGTGGGAGCGCTTCGCTCGCCGATGGCAGGATGCTCGGACGAAACGGTGCTGGCCTTGTTGCGGCGGGAACCTGGCCCGGAGCGTTTGGCGGGTCCGCTGGAGCGCGAAAAAGTGGCGGAGTTCACGGCGTGGACAAATTCAATCAGGGGGATGAAAGACCGGCTCACGATTTCCGAAACCATGGAAGCGGTGCTGGAGAACAGCGGGTTCATGGGAATACTGGGCGCACAGCCCAACGGGCTACAAAAGGCGGGAAACGTGCTCAAGCTGATAGAGGTGGGGCGCGATATGGAATCTTCCGGCACCGCCACGCTGAAAAATTTTATCCGGCGGATGACGGCGCTGATAGATGCCGAATCCAGCGAGCCGCAAGCGGCGACAGCAAGCCCCGGGCAGGATGCGGTGCGGATAACAACTATCCACCAGGCAAAGGGATTGCAATTTCCCGTGGTGTTTATGGTGGATATAGACGGCGCGGGGGCGCGGCCACCATCGCCGGTACTGTTCGACCAGCAACGCGGCCTGGCTATGAAATACGTGGATAAGGCCACAATGCGCTCCTACGCCGGGAAGGTGCATGCGGCTCTTTCCGCCCTTAGCGCAGAAAAGGAAAAAGAAGATTCATTGCGCCTTTTCTACGTCGGTTGCACAAGGGCAGAAACGCGGCTGGTGCTTTCCGGTTGCCAAATGAGGAAGAGCCAGAAAAGGGCCGAAGCGGTGGATGCGACAATTGAAAAACACCCTGAACTCTTTTGCGGCGAAACGCGGGAAAGGGAGCCTGTCCCACCAGCCGGCCCCTCCACATGCGCTTACGACATATTGTTGGGTGAGCCGCTGGACGTAAAACTCCCGGTTCCGCAAAATGGCATCGCTGGACAGATGCGGGAATCGGGCGGCGGCAAAGTGTTTCTCACGGTGGGCGATTATGTATCCTTCGTGCGATGCAGGCGGGAGTATATGCTACGGGAACTTTTCAAAATCCGGCCAAAAACGCGCGGTGGGGGAGAAAGTGCCGATACCGGCTCCGCCGTGCATGCCGTGCTGGAACGGCTCGATTTCGGCGTGGACTACGAAGATTTTAAAAAATCGCTGTCGGGCGAACTATCGGCGCACGCGCCCGGTCTGGAGCCGGGGCAAAGCGCGGCGGCGGAAAAAAGCATCCTCCAGTTGTACCGGACAAGGCTGATGGAAAGCATGCGGTCGGGCAAGGTGCGGGCCGTGGGCAGGGAAATACCGTTTATCTACAAATACGGCGGCGGGAAACGGGTCTTTTTTATGGAAGGGAAAATAGACCTTCTGCTAAGGGACGAAAATGGACGCCCGGTGGTGGCGGATTATAAATATTCTTCAGCGCAAAAACCGGACATGTCGGCCATGCTCCAGGTGGAGCTTTATGCGCTTGCCATAACGCGCGGCACCGGAAGCGGCGACGCCGCATGTGCGCTGGCCTACCTGAAAGGGGTGCCACGCATGTACGAATGGGAAATGACGGCGAAAAAACTGGCCGCGCTCGAAAAAACGGTTATGGAAACTTCGGAAGAAATTTTCAGCTTCGAGGAAACAAACCGTGGCGCCAAAATGCCGCCTCCGATGGATGGACTAAAATGCCCCTATCCGGCGTGCGGCCTTGCGCGGTTCTGCCTTTAAACCTCGATTCCGAAGTTAAAATTACTTTCCCCTCCTTCGCAAGGAGGGGATGAAGGGGAGGTTCCTCAACCCCACCTGCGCCTCCCCTTTCAAGGGGAGGAAATTAATTTTGATATCAGCCCTGTACCAAATTATTCTTTTGAAAATATCCAAATCAGGCATATTTATAAATTGTTTTGGGGTATTTTGAATTCCTGTCTTCGGAATCGAGGTTAAAACCTGAAGTGTTTTGAAATGCGCTGCCATCACGGGGAATTGTGTGGAACGCGTGGACTAATATTGGGGGTTGCTCAGGCGGAAACGGAAATATCCGGCTTGCCTATCGCGCCTGTCGCGCTTGCCGATATGTACGCTCCGACAGCCTTGCCCATGCCGCCGCCCGATCCGAAGCCGTCTGGTGTTTCCTTGAAACCCATTACGCCCGATGTGTTCATGCCCATCTTTTTCGCAACATCCTCTGCCGTCATCCCATCCATGGCCTGATAGCCGGAGCCACTGCCGCCAGATTGCATTACCACTTTTGACGGGTCGTACCCGGCGACTTCTGCCGCACTCTTGCCGCCACCAGCGCCTACAGATGCGTTAGCAGGATCGGCGGATACCATTCCCTTCGCTGGGTCGTACCCTGCGACTTCTGCCGCGCTCTTGCCGCCACCGGAGCCAAGCGACTGGTTCGCTGGGTCGTACCCTGCGACTTCTGCCGCGCTCTTGCCGCCACCAGCGCCTACAGATGCGCTAGCCGTATCCGCAGGTACAGCGCCACCGCTGGAACCAAGCGTAGCTGGCGAATCTGCCGTTGCCGATTTAGCCGAGCCGCTACCAGCCCCATCGGACAACGGGTGGCTCAAATACTGGTCGAACTGCGCATGGGACGACTTCATATTTTCCGCAAACCTGATAGCCGATGTTTTGCTCACAAACTTGGTGGCGGCAAAATCGTACGGCTCCCTGCTGGCTCCCATGCGGGGCCTTCCGTATGCATCGTACGCCTGCGTGAAGTTTACGGTCTTTGCGTTATGGCTCTGCCGCCCCTCTTCCTGCGTGGAAATGACGGAAAAATCTTTCTGCGGATTGCTGATTACTTCCATCACTACCTTGGGAGCGCTACCGCCGCTCGCCGCTTTTTGTCTTGATACGGCCGTTAAGCCATATTGGCCGAACGTACCCAATGCGATGTTATCGCCGCCGGTCTGCATGCCTGTATTCCCGCTTCCCAAGGCGGCAGGCGCGGACCCAGCCGCAGCGCCGCCAGGAGTTTCCAGCTTAAAGTCTACGCGCTTGTGCGGTTTCGGGATGAATACGGCGTCTTCGGCGATGCTGGTACGAGCCGGTTTTATTCTCTGGATCGGCGGCGCATTACGCCCACTGGAAACAGATAACCTGCCGTTCTCTAATGCTAAACCCACTTTAAATCCATCCTTCTCTGTTCAGTCAAAATATCTTCTGCCTCCCGCCATGCGGCTCAAGAGGCCTGACTTGCTGTCTTATCGGCATTAAGGCCTTGGACTTTAGGTATTTTTGGATTTTTTTAAAAATCCGCAAAAACCGAAGGAGCGGCGACTGGCGGAAAAGCCGGAATATGGCTTGAAAGGATTGGGCAGTCTGGTAAACTAACGCCCGTTAAAGCCATCCGGCGCGTATTTTTGAATAGTAACTGCCAGGGAGGAAAAATGGCGAGATTATCCGCAGAGGAACTGGAAAAAAGAATAAGGCTGGTACCAGATTTTCCCAAGAAGGGAATACTTTTCCTGGATGTGACGACGGTTTTTAACGATGCGGAAGCGTTTAAAAGCATCATAGATACGCTGGCGGAAAAATATGGGAAAGAAAAGCTGGACCATATCGCTGGCATAGAAGCGAGAGGGCTGGTCATAGCCGGTGCGCTGGCATACCGGCTGGGATGCGGCATGAC